>CAMTGL010000059.1 GCA_947071955.1 uncultured Plesiomonas sp. | reverse complement strand
GCAGCCAGAGTTTCGGTCAGAGAACCGATCTGGTTGAATTTGATCAGAATGGAGTTAACGATACCGTTGTCGATACCACGCTTAAGGATCTTGGTGTTGGTTACGAACAAGTCATCACCCACCAGCTGGATTTTGTCGCCCAGGATCTTGGTTTGGTATGCAAAACCATCCCAATCAGACTCGTCCAGACCATCTTCAATAGAGACGATTGGGTACTGAGTAGTCAGTTCTGCCAAGAAATCAGAGAAGCCTTCTGCGGTGAAGGTTTTGCCTTCGCCTTTCAGCTCATACATGCCAGTTTCTTTGTTGTAGAACTCAGAAGCGGCACAGTCCATTGCCAGAGTAATGTCTTTACCCAGCACATAGCCAGCTTGCTCAACGGCTTCTTTGATAGCAGCCAGTGCAGCAGCGTTAGACTCTAGGTTTGGCGCGTAGCCACCTTCGTCACCTACTGCTGTACCCATGCCTTTTGCTTTCAGTACTTTAGCCAGAGTATGGAATACTTCTGAACCCATACGTACTGCTTCTTTCAGCGTTTTTGCGCCAACAGGCTGGATCATAAACTCTTGGATATCAACGTTGTTATCCGCGTGCTCACCACCGTTGATGATGTTCATCATTGGTAGAGGCATAGAGTAAACGCCCGGCGTACCGTTCAGTTCAGCAATGTGTGCGAACAGTGGCATGCCTTTCGCTGCAGCAGCGGCTTTGGCGTTTGCCAGTGATACTGCCAGAATGGCGTTTGCACCGAAGTTAGACTTGTTCTCAGTACCATCAAGATCAATCATGACCTTATCGATAGCAGCTTGATCTTTTGCATCTTTGCCCAGCAGAGCTTCAGCAATCGGACCATTAACAGCAGAAATTGCTTTCAGAACGCCTTTGCCCATGAAACGGGATTTATCACCATCACGCAGTTCCAGTGCTTCGCGAGAACCGGTAGATGCACCAGACGGCGCAGCAGCCAGACCTACAAAACCACCTTCCAGATGCACTTCTGCTTCAACGGTAGGGTTACCACGAGAGTCAATAATTTCACGAGCCAGTACTTTAACGATCTTGGACATAACTTTTCTTCCTATTAAAAGTGAGTCTGAACTTTAAGCTGAGTCAAAAAATGTACTGCTTTACTGTGTGATTGGATTAAAAAAGTACGCCTAATCCAGCCCAGAAATGCAGTACATTTTAGGGTTTTCGTTACTTAATCTGGCGAGCCTGATAATCACCGGCGGCTTTTACAAAACCTGCAAACAGTGGGTGACCATCACGCGGGGTCGACGTAAACTCAGGGTGGAACTGGCAAGCAACAAACCACGGATGGTTCGGCACTTCGATGATCTCAACCAGTTGCTTATCTGCTGAACGGCCTGTTACGCGCATACCGGCTTTCTCAATCTGAGGCAGCAGATAGTTGTTCACTTCGTAACGATGACGGTGACGTTCATGAATGGTCGGCTGACCATACAGTTTACGTGCAGTGCTGCCCTCTTCTAAATGACACAACTGTGCGCCTAAACGCATAGTGCCACCCAGATCAGACTCTTCACTGCGCACTTCAACCTGACCTTCTGCATCTTTCCACTCAGTGATCAAGCCAACAACCGGGAAGGTGCTGCTTGCATCAAATTCAGTGGAGTTCGCACCTGCCATACCGGCAACATTGCGGGCAAATTCAATCATTGCCACTTGCATGCCCAGACAGATACCCAAGTAAGGTACGTTATTTTCACGCGCATAGCGGGCAGCCATAATCTTGCCTTCTACGCCACGCGAACCAAAACCACCTGGAACCAAAATTGCGTCAAGGCCTTTGAGCAGTTCTACGCCTTTGGTTTCAACATCTTGTGAGTCAATATAACGAATATTCACTGTCAGGCGATTTTTCAAACCACCATGTTTTAGCGCTTCGTTCACTGACTTATAGGCATCTGGCAGTTCAATATACTTACCGACCATCCCGATAGTCACTTCTGCTGTTGGGTTGGCCTCTTCGTAGATGACCTGTTCCCATTCAGACAAGTTCGCTTCCGGACAGTTCAAACCAAAACGCTTACAGATGTACTGATCCAGCCCTTGCGACTTCAATAGCGCAGGGATCTTATAGATAGAATCAACATCTTTCAGTGAGATAACCGCTTTTTCCGGCACATTACAGAACAGCGCAATCTTCGCGCGCTCGTTTGCTGGGATCACGCGGTCTGAACGGCAAATCAGCACATCAGGCTGAATACCGATAGACAACAGCTCTTTCACTGAATGCTGTGTTGGCTTAGTTTTTACTTCACCAGCAGCGGCCATGTATGGCACTAAAGTCAGGTGCATATACAGAGTATGCTCACGGCCTACTTCAACGGCCAACTGACGAATAGCTTCCAAGAATGGCAGTGATTCAATATCACCCACCGTGCCGCCAATCTCAACAATCACCACATCGTGGCCTTGAGCACCAGCAATGACACGATCTTTAATTTCATTCGTGATGTGCGGGATCACCTGAATGGTTGCACCCAAATAATCACCACGACGCTCTTTGCGCAGCACATCGGCATACACACGGCCAGAGGTGAAGTTATTGCGGCGTGTCATTTTGGTACGAATGAAACGCTCATAGTGCCCCAAGTCGAGGTCCGTTTCCGCGCCGTCTTCCGTTACGAATACTTCACCGTGTTGGATCGGGCTCATGGTACCCGGATCCACGTTGATGTAAGGGTCCAGTTTCATGATGGTGACATTGAGTCCACGCGCTTCGAGAATCGCGGCCAGTGATGCTGCTGCAATGCCTTTACCTAGCGAGGATACAACCCCACCGGTCACAAAAATATAATTTGTTGTCATGCTGAACCTGAGAGTTAGGTTTATAGGAGAAAAGGAAGAACAAAGACGGGATAATAGTATACCAGAGCTCCCCCCTCTCGACAAATCGGGAAGCAACTGATTACCCCTTTTGTACTCTACTCTTCATTTTTCAACGGTTAATCAGGCAGTTATTATGAAGGCTCACGGCGCTTTATTGCTTGCCATAATGCTTCCATTTCTGCCAGTGATGCATCTTGCATCTGTCGCCCTTGTGCGGCTATCGCCTCTTCTATCTGACGAAAGCGCCGTTCAAACTTATCACTCGCCTGACGCAGTGCCAGTTCCGGCTTGTGCCCCAAGTGACGACTGAGATTAACCGTAGCAAAAAGCAAGTCTCCAATTTCTTCTGCTAATTTTACCTCATTTTTCTCCACCTGACACGCTTCAGCTAGCACTTCTTCGATCTCTTCGTGCACTTTTTCAACAACTGGACCTAAAGTATCCCAATCAAAGCCCACAGTTGCACAACGTTGCTGCATTTTATAGGCGCGCATCAGTGCCGGTTGTGCTTTAGGGATATCGTCTAATACGGAAGTTTGTGCTTTTTCTGTACGCTCATTTTGTTTAATGCTCTCCCAGTTGCGTAACACTTCGGCAGTTGCATCACCTGCGTTTGCATCAAGTTGAGTATCACCAAACACATGAGGATGACGGCGATATAATTTATCGCTGATCTCATTGCAGACATCGCCAAAATCAAACAGCCCCTGTTCTTTGGCAATTTGTGCATAGAACACCACCTGAAACAGCATATCGCCCAACTCTGATTTCAGATCAGCGGTATCATTACGCTCAATCGCGTCGATAACTTCATAGGTCTCTTCCAGTGTGTGCGGCACCAACGTTTCGAACGTTTGTTTGCGATCCCACGGACAACCGGTTTGCGGATCGCGCAGTTGTTGCATAATGTTCAGCAGCGTGTTCATCGGTTCAGACATTTTCATCAGCCTATTTTTTTGTTGTTATCGACAATCAGTAACCTGTACTGAAAAAACGAAAAAGAACGGGAAGCCAATGCTTCCCGTGATGTATCTATGGATCAGATTCGGTTTGTAGCAACCCACCATGCGACGCTAACCTCGCAATCGGCGAGCTTCAATCACATCTGGCAGTTGCCCAATGCGGCTAAGTACTCGCCCGAGTGCCGGCAGATTGTACAGTTCGATCTCCATATCAATGGTGGCTAACTGTTTTTTGGTATCGCTGCGACTGGCCACTCCCAGTACATTGACTTTTTCATTCGCCAAAATAGTGGTGATATCGCGCAGTAATCCGCTGCGATCATTGGCCATCACCCGTACACTGAGCGAATAACCCGATGAATAGCACTCTCCCCACACGGCTTCAACAGCCCGTTCCGGAGCATGACTGAGCAGATCATGTAGCTGTTCGCAATCGGCACGGTGTATTGAGATCCCACGCCCTTGGGTGATAAAACCGACAATGTCATCACCCGGAATCGGCTGACAGCAGCGCGCGATGTAATGCAGTAAATTGCCGACACCTTCAACCACAATCCGCCCCGGCTTGTGATCGGTGCTTTTATGCGCAGCATTCTGGGCTTTTTGGGCGATATTGCGCAGTGCTTCTTTATCGGCTTGCTCTGCATCCGGCTTCATCAAGCGGTTATGTAGGAAGTTAATCAGCTGATTAAGGCGTAAATCGCCACCACCAATACCGGCCAGCACCTCTTCCATACTTTTGACATTGAAACGCTCTATTGCCAGCTTTTCAACATCTTTAAAACCCAACCCCATGCGTGAAAGCTCACCTTCGAGCATCTCTTTACCGGCAGCCACATTTTTATCGCGATCAAGCTTTTTAAAGTACGCGTGGATCTTCGCGCGCCCACGGCTACTGTTCACAAAGCCTAAGTTAGGATTTAACCAGTCACGGCTCGGATTAGGATTTTTCTGGGTGATGATCTCTATCTGATCACCCATCTGCAATTTGTAGGTAAAAGGAACGATACGCCCGCTGATTTTTGCACCAATACAGCGATGACCGACATCACTGTGAATATGGTAGGCGAAATCGAGCGGTGTTGAGCCACTTGGCAGATCAACAACATCCCCTTTCGGGGTAAAAACGTAAACACGATCATCAAAGACCTGACTACGCAGCTCATCCATCATCTCGCCAGAGTCAGAGATCTCCTCTTGCCACGCCAGCAGTTTACGTAACCACGCAATCCGCTCTTCATAGCCCGAACGCACGTTGCCACCACCCTCTTTATATTTCCAGTGGGCAGCAACGCCGAGTTCAGCATCTTCATGCATCTGACGGGTGCGGATCTGAATTTCAATGGTTTTACCCTGTGGCCCCAATACTACGGTATGGATTGACTGATAACCGTTAGGTTTAGGGTTTGCCACATAATCATCAAACTCTTTGGGCAGATGCTTACAATAGGTGTGTACTACGCCTAATGTGGCATAACAGTCTTGCAGACGCTCTGTAATGATACGAATAGCACGCACATCAAAAAGCTCATCAAACGACAGCATTTTCTTCTGCATTTTTCGCCAAATGCTGTAGATATGCTTAGGCCGACCGTACACTTCCGCCACCACACCAGCCTCTTTGATGTGTGATCGCAGGGTTTTGACAAAAGAGTCAATATACTGCTCACGGTCTATCCGGCGCTCGTGCAGCAGTTTGGCAATCCGCTTGTACTCATCAGGGTGCAGATAACGGAAGCAATAATCTTCCAACTCCCACTTTAACTGCCCGATTCCCAAGCGGTTAGCCAGCGGTGCATAGATATTGGTACACTCTTTGGCCGCTAAAACTCGCTGCTCTTCATCGGCATCTTTGACCTCTCGCAGGTGTGCAATGCGCTCGGCCAGTTTGATAACCACACAACGAAAATCTTCCACCATCGCCAACAACATGCGCCGCACGTTATCCACTTGCTCTGATGATGTAGAGCCGTTTTGTGTACCGTTTAGCTGACGTATTGCATCCATATCCAATACGCCGCGAATAAGTTCCGCGATTGATTTACCACACTCCTCCTGTACCTGAGTCAGAGTCAGTAACTTAGCTTCGACCAATGGAAAAACTAATGCCGCCCGTAAACTATCGGTATCCATACTCAGCGTGGCCAGAATTTCGACCATTTCCAAACCACGCGATAGCACTGTACTGGCTAATGCAGGATCAGCAATACAGCTCTCACAATAACGCCAAGTTTCGGATACACGGGTTCCGGTCTCAGGTGATAAACCCAGACTGTTAATCCATTTTTCGAGCGCAAACACCCCGTCTTTATTCAGGTGAGCACCACGAACTGCAACCATAATTAATCCCTATCTCTTGGCTTTAATGATATTAATTGACGACATAAAACAGATACTTTGGCCAGTACGATACAATACTCACCGCTTTTTACACGCTGAACATTCCATAAAACATCGTACCGTTAATAAATCATTCATCACCCTAAAGTATTGGAAAACCAAACCAGAAAGCCTTACTTTTTACGGCGGATAAACAGCGCCATTGACTCAACATGTGCCGTTTGTGGGAACATATCCAGCGCCCCTAACTCCGCCAGTTGGTAACCGGCATTCACCAAAATCTGGCTATCACGCGCCAGTGTTGCTGGGTTGCACGACACGTAGACAACATGACTTGGGCGCAAGTTCACTATATGTTCCATTACTGCCAACGCACCAGCCCGTGCTGGGTCAAGTAACACTTTGTTAAACCCTTCCGTACTCCACGGCTGTGCGGTAAGTGGTGCATCCAGATCGCAGCAGAAAAACTCCGCATTACTGATCTGGTTTTCATGTGCATTAGTTTTAGCCTGCTCAACCATCGCGGCCACACCTTCAACACCCACCACATAACCGGCTTTCTGCGCAATCGGTAATGTAAAGTTCCCCATTCCGCAGAACAAATCCAGCACCCGATCATCGGCCGATAACGCCAGCCACGTTAATGCCTGCGTGATCATTTTTTGGTTTACATCAGCATTCACCTGAATAAAGTCACGCGGTGAAAATTGCAGCGTCAAACCCTTTACCTGATAAGTTGGCCACTGGCCGGCTAAACAGATAACGTGTTCACTATCAGGGGCAGAAAACAGACTCAATTGATGTGCCTTTGCAAATTCAATCAATATCGTCTGATCAGACTCTGATAATGGTTTTACATGGCGCACCACCAGAGCATTTCCATTGTCAGCCCCTACCAGCTCAATATGGCCCAGCGAAATAACCCCTTTCAGCGTTTGTAAACACTGCTTTAATGGCGGGATAAGTGCAGAGAGCTGCGGCTGTAGTACCGGACACTGCTGAATATCAACCAGTGTTTTTGCATTCGCGCGCCGAAAACCCAACGTGAGCTCACGGGTCTTTTTATCGGCTAGCAGACTCAACCTTGCACGACGGCGATAACCATACGCATTACCACATAACGGCGCAGATACAGTGGCGGGAGTAGCGATATCACGGGTCATTAAGCGCAAAAACGCATTTTGCTTACTCTCAGTTTGCAATGCATATTCGATATGTTGCATCTGACAGCCGCCACACAGCGCATAATGTGGGCACTCTGGTTTGACCCGCGCCTCAGAAGCGTGTAACACTTTTTGCGTGCTTGCTTTCGCATACTGGCGCTTATCTTCATAAACCCGCACAAGTACTTTTTCACCAGGCAGTGCACCGGTCACAAACAGCGTTTTTCCTTGCCAACGCGCAACACCTTGCCCTTGATAATCAAGAGAAAGGATCTCAACTTCGGCAGTTTGTACGACAGAAGCCCGTTTTTTTACTGGAGTATAAAATTGCACCATGAATATCTAGCCATAATCAGGTAAATTATGCGAATAATCGGCAATTCTCCCACAGATAACGACTGATGACCAATTACGGCCTACGCGCACGAGTAATCACCATGACACTGGCTCCAACCCTGATAATTGGGTTGTTGCTCAGCACTTTTTTTGTCGTCAATCGTTACCGCGATCTCGATCAGCAACTGATTGATCAAGGTATTTCGATTATCGAGCCTTTATCTGTGGCCACTGAATATGCCATGACGTTCAGAAACCGGGAGTCGGTAAAGCAGCTGATCAACTTACTGCACCGTCGCCATTCAAATATAGTGCGTTCTATTGCGGTATTCGATGCCGATAACCGTTTATTTGTTACCTCTAATTTTCACCGCAACTTCTCAGTTCTGCAACTTGATGAGCAGAGCAAACTGCCCACTCAAGTGATGGTAACACGGCAAGATCAACTGCTGGTGATCCGCACCCCCATCTTTGCGGAAAACTCACTGCCTGAGCTGTTACTAAGCAACCCTGAAGGCAGCCCGCCACTGGGCTATATTGCCGTAGAGCTCGATGTCAGGCCAATGGAGCTGCAACAGTATCAAGAGATAGCTTCATCATTGGGAATGTTGGCTATCGGCATGATTATTGCGGGCGTATTCTCTTATCGCCTGATGCGCGTGGTGACTGTGCCTATCACCCATATGGTACACACCGTGGATCAAATTCGCCGCGGGCAGCTTGATAGTCGGGTTGCAGGTAATATGCTCGGCGAGTTAAATATGCTGAAAAATGGTATTAACTCGATGGCCGTATCGCTGACTGTATACCATGAAGAGATGCAACAAAGCATTGATCAGGCCACCTCTGATTTGCGGGAAACGCTCGAACAGATGGAGATCCAGAATGTCGAGCTTGATCTGGCGAAAAAACGAGCACAAGAAGCTGCGCGTATTAAATCTGAATTTTTAGCCAATATGTCACACGAGCTGCGTACACCGCTCAACGGCGTTATCGGCTTTACTCGCCAGATGCTAAAAACCCGCCTCAGCACCAGCCAGATTGACTACCTGCAAACCATTGAGCGTTCGGCCAATAACCTACTGACCATCATCAATGATATTTTAGACTTCTCAAAACTCGAAGCCGGAAAACTGGTGTTAGAGCAGATCCCGTTCGGGGTACACGATACGATTGATGAAGTCATGCTACTGCTTGCCCCAAACGCCCACGATAAAGGTATCGAGCTGACACTAACTCTCAGCCAAGATGTGCCTGAATATGTGGTCGGTGATCCCTTACGGATACAGCAAATTCTGACCAACCTTATTGGTAACGCCATTAAATTTACCGAACACGGTAATATCGATATTTTAATTGAACTGCGCAGCCGCACCCCGGGCGGAATTGAACTGCTTTTACAAATTAAAGATACCGGTATCGGTATTTCTGAACGTCAACAAGCACAGCTGTTTCAGGCCTTCCGTCAAGCAGATGCCAGTATTTCCCGCCGTTATGGGGGTACCGGTTTAGGGTTGGTTATCACCCAAAAATTGGTTAAAGAGATGGGAGGTGAAATTGGTTTTCAAAGCCGCCTGCATAAAGGCTCTAGTTTTTGGTTTACCGTACCACTGGCGCTGACCGACGGCATTCACAACGATGTACCAAAACTGCTCTCGCTAACCGGACAACACATCAGTCTGATTGAACCGAACGAACAAGCAGCCAGTGCAGTGATGAGCATGTTTGAACAACAACCGGTTGTACTCCACTGTGCCACTACGCTGGCAGAGCTGACGGCCACCCAGACCGATATTCTGCTGCTCTGCTTTGCTGCCACACTCACGCCTGATGTGGCCGATATGTCACAGCAGATTAAACAGGCACGCCGCTATACCCGACGCGTAATTGTCGGTTTGCCGAGTAAAGATCTAAATATTGCCGATGCACTTATCCAAGCCGGTGCAGAGGCTTGCTTAACCAAACCACTGCCACGCGCACGGTTGTTTAATACCTTGCAAGATGGCCATACCACCACCTTGCCAAACCCCGCATGGTCACCGGCCAAATTGCCGCTGCATGTGATGGCAGTTGATGATAACCCGGCCAACCTAAAACTTATCGGCACACTGTTGCAAGAGATGGTCGAACACGTTTATCTGTGCAACAACGGCCTTGATGCGGTAGAGCAAGCCGCACACCAACGGTTTGATATTATCCTAATGGATATTCAGATGCCCGAGATGGATGGTATCAGAGCCAGCGAGTTGATTCGCCAGCAAGCCAATAATCAGGACACCCCGATTGTTGCCGTGACCGCACATGCAATGAGTGGTGAGCGCGAGCGCCTGATTGCGGCAGGCATGGATGATTATCTGACCAAACCGATTGATGAGAGCATGTTACAGCGGATTATGGCTCTGCATACTGGCTGCAATCTGCCGATAGCAATGCCAACCGCTGTATTAACACGCCCAGTGAGTTTGGCTCCGATATTGATCAGTAAGACAGATGTAATACCGGCTCAACACCCTGTAATTAGCGATATTACCAATACTGTCGCAACGGTACTTACAG
>CAMTGL010000058.1 GCA_947071955.1 uncultured Plesiomonas sp. | reverse complement strand
GGGGATACTGCAGGTGCAAAAGCCGCGTATACCCAAGCACTGACAGCAGATGCAAACCCGACACTGCAAACCATGTTGCAGATGAAACTTAATGATTTATCCAACTAGTTTGGCAGCTAAAAGAGAGGTTGGCATGGCGAAGCGTTGTCGTCTGCTTGCAGTGAGTCTATTGACTGCAACACTGTTGAGCGGTTGCTCATTATTCAGCGGTGAAGAGGATGTGGTAAAAGTATCACCACTTCCGGTAGTAGAAAATCAGTTTACCGTTCAGAAAGTGTGGGATACCTCAGTAGGCAGTGGTGTTGGCGATTTCTTCTCGCGCCTGCGTCCGGCTTACCTTGATGGTAAAGTTTATGCAGCATCACGTAGCGGTATTATTGAGGCATTAAATGCTGAGACCGGTAAGCGTGAATGGCGTACCAATGTAGCTGAAAAATCAGGCTTTTTCTCCAGCAGTCCATCAGCAATGTTAGCCGGTGGTGTTACTGCTGCTGATGGCGTTGTGTATGTTGCTAGTGAAAAAGCAGAAGTGTACGCACTCAATGCAGATGACGGCGCTATCAAATGGGTAGCGAAAGTTGCCGGTGAAGTGTTGTCTAGCCCGGCGGTGGATAACAATGCTGTGTTGGTGCACACCACCAATGGCATGTTACAGGCGTTAGATGCTGAAGATGGCCATATCCGCTGGACAGCGAATTTGGACATTCCAACACTCTCTATCCGCGGTGAGTCTAGCCCGGTGACTGCATACGGCGCTGTGTTGGTTGGTGGTGATAGTGGCCGCGTGACCGCTATTATGCTCGAGCAGGGTCAATTGATTTGGCAGCAGCGGATAGCGAAAGCCGGTGGCGCAACAGAGATTGATCGTCTTTCAGACGTTGATGCAACGCCGATTGTCGTAGACAATGTGGTCTATGCATTAGCGTATAACGGAGATCTTTCTGCACTCGACTTACGTTCGGGGCAGCAAATCTGGCGTCGTAATTTTGGCTCAGTGAATGATTTTGTGATTGATGGGAACACCTTGTATCTTGTTGATAATACGGGTCGTGTTATCTCTGTAGATGTTCGTGGTGGAACCGAGTTGTGGAGTCAAACTGGGTTGCTGCATCGTGGTGTTACCGCGCCGGTTATCTATGAAGGGTATCTGGTTGTGGGTGACAGCGAAGGTTATTTGCACTGGTTAGATTTGGGTGATGGTCGTTTTGTTGCGCAAAATAAAGTAAACAGCAGCGGTCTGTACGCACAGCCTGTTGTTGCTGATAATACTTTGTTAATTCAGACGCGTAATGGCGATGTCGTCGCACTGAAAAAATAAGTGTATTGATATTTAGTTGCTTTACGGCTCCTGATCATCTGGTCAGGAGCCGTTTTATCTGTAAGAAATAAAGAGGTCTCTATGGTTCCTGTCGTCGCTCTAGTAGGACGTCCGAATGTGGGTAAGTCCACGCTGTTCAATCGTCTTACCCGCACGCGGGATGCGTTGGTTGCTGATTTTCCCGGCCTGACCCGAGATCGCAAATATGGACGTGCGGTTTTATCCGGCCATGAGTTTATCGTGATCGATACCGGTGGTATTGATGGAACAGAAGATGGTGTAGAAACCAAAATGGCGGAACAATCGCTGATGGCGATTGAAGAGGCCGATGTTGTTCTGTTTTTGGTTGATGCACGCGCAGGGATGACCAGTGCCGATCAGGGTATTGCCCAGCACTTGCGTACGCGTGAAAAGCCGACTTTAGTTGTGGCTAATAAGGTTGATGGTCTAGATGGAGATGCCCACAGTGCGGAGTTTTATGCACTGGGTCTGGGTAATGTTTACCAGATTGCTGCGGCGCATGGCCGTGGTGTATCGGCGCTGATTGATCAGGCGCTTGCCCCATTAGCCGCTGAGCTGGAAGAGGAGCAAGATGCTGATCTGCTTGATGAAGAGAACGATGGTTGGGCTGAACCAGAAGGCTTAGAATTTGATGAAAACGGTGATCTGATTGAAACCGATGAGCCGGAAGAAGAGATCAAGCCCGATGATCGTCCAATCAAAATTGCGCTGGTTGGCCGCCCGAATGTGGGTAAATCAACCCTGACTAACCGCATTTTAGGTGAAGACCGTGTGGTGGTGTATGACATGCCGGGGACGACCCGTGACAGTATCTACATCCCGATGGAGCGTGATGGCCGTGAATATGTGGTGATTGATACAGCCGGTGTTCGTCGCCGTGGTAAAGTCACTGAAACGGTTGAGAAGTTCTCGGTTATCAAAACACTGCAAGCGATTGAAGATGCGAATGTCGTGCTGCTAGTACTTGATGCCCGTATGGGGATTTCCGATCAGGATTTGTCTCTGCTCGGTTTTGTGCTGAATGCTGGCCGTTCACTGGTTGTTGTGGTGAATAAGTGGGATGGCCTTGATCCATCAGTTAAAGATCGCGTAAAAGAAGAGCTAGATCGTCGGATGGATTTCGTTGATTTTGCTCGTATTCACTTTATCTCTGCGCTGCATGGCAGCGGTGTGGGTAATCTGTTTGACTCTATCCAAGAGGCGTACACGTCAGCAACTAAGCGTGTTACCACCTCTTTGCTGACCCGCATTATGCAGATGGCAGTACAAGATCACCAGCCACCGATGGTTAATGGTCGCCGTATTAAGCTGAAATATGCGCATACCGGTGGACATAATCCGCCAATTATCGTGATTCACGGTAATCAGCTGAAAGATCTGTCTGATTCCTACAAACGTTACTTGATGAACTACTACCGCCGTTCACTGAAGATCATGGGTACGCCAATTCGTATTCAGTTCCAAGAGAGCGAAAACCCGTTCAGTCAGAAACGTAACCTGCTGAGTGTGACTCAGATGCAAAAACGCAAGCGTCTGATGAAATTCATCAAGCAAGGTAAAAAGTAAGACTCAATCTAGTCAGTAAATGTAGTGTGTTGCTGAGTAGCGCATTTCTGAACGATAGATTGCAAAAAGGCATCGGTTAATCCGATGCCTTTTTTATTGGGCTGTTGCATATGAATGGAGATATATAAATTCATATGCACAGATCGACATCTGTACATATGAAAATCCAAGCTTACTCCACCCGACTATAAATAGTACCGTCAGCCACCTGAATATGCAGTTGTTCACCGGATTTAACCTGTGAAGGGGAGGTGATCATTTGCTTCTGACTATTTTGTACCACGGCATAGCCGCGTGACAATGTCGCGAGTGGGCTGATGGCATGCAGGCGTGCCCCAAATGAGCCAAGTTTTTGCTGCCGATTTTGCAACGTGATCTGCATCTGTTGTTGCAGACGCTGTAACAGGTAATCAGTTTGCTGCTGATAACGGGCAACACGATGCAACGGAGTTTGCCGCTGCAAACGGTGTTGCAACTGATCCAATATACCTGCCTGTTTTTGCCTTTGCGCGGTAATCAACTGTTGTAAACGGTGCTCTGCATCATCTAGCCGATTTTGCTGGCGTTGCAGACGAATTTGCGGGTGCTGCTGCTGTAAGCTGTGTTGCAAGCGCTCTAAGCGCTGCAATTGCCGACTGTGCTGGTGCATCAGTGCTCGCTGCAGCCGTTGCTGCTGATCATCAAGTTGGCGGGATTGTATTTGCCGATCAACACTGATCAGCTCTGCGGCTGCCGACGGTGTGGGGGCTCGAATATCGGCCACAAAATCAGCAATGGTGACATCAGTTTCATGACCTACCGCACTGACCAGCGGCAGAGCGCTGTCAAAAATAGCACGGGCTACCGCTTCGGTGTTAAATGCTTGCAAATCTTCCAGCGAACCGCCACCGCGCGCAAGAATTAACAGATCACACTCAGCTCGCTGGTTGGCTCGCGCAATCGCCTGTGTGATTTGAGCTACGGCATCTTGCCCTTGCACGGCAACCGGATAGATCACCACCGAGAGCAGCGGATCACGGCGGCGTAATATCTGCAAAATATCGTGCAGAACTGCACCGCTCGATGAGGTAATGATCCCGATTTGTTTCGGGTATGCAGGCAGAGCTTGTTTGCTGTGCTGGGAAAACAACCCTTCCGCAGCCAGCTGCATTTTAAGTTGCTCAAATTGCTGTTGCAGTAACCCATCACCGGCAGCTTGCATCCCTTCAATGACTATCTGGAAGTCACCACGCGGTTCATACAGGGTGATATTTGCGCGAACTAAGATTTGTTGGCCATTTTGCGGGCGGAAGGTGACTTTACGGTTGCTATTGCGAAACATCGCGCACCGCACCTGTGACTGGGTATCTTTGAGTGTAAAGTACCAGTGGCCAGAGACGGGTATCGATAAATTAGAAATTTCACCGCTAATCCAGACCTGACCGAGTTGGGTTTCCAGCAGTTGGCGTACGGTTTGATTTAAACGCGTGACCGTAAAAATAGCGCGGTTTTCCAGCAAAATAGCACCCTTATGTCTGGCAAGAAGGGCCTGATAAAGGCACGGTAGTTATCAGGCAATAATACGTAAATCAGCTCAAACTACAAGCAAGAATACTGAAAAAACGTTTGGCTAATCGTTTTCGTTCTGTATAATGCCACGGCAATATTTTATCTAATTTTAAACCTCCTTGCCTTGGTGAGATATTGCGATGTTAAGAATAGCGAAAGAAGCTCTGACTTTTGATGATGTACTGCTAGTACCTGCCCATTCTACTGTCTTACCCAATACTGCCAATCTTGGAACCTGGTTAACGAAAACCATCCACCTGAATATTCCTATGCTCTCTGCTGCGATGGATACCGTCACCGAAGCGGATCTGGCCATTGCTTTAGCGCAAGAGGGCGGAATCGGTTTTATCCACAAAAACATGTCTATCGAGCGTCAGGCCGACGAAGTTCGTAAAGTTAAAAAATACGAAAGTGGTGTGGTCAGTGATCCGGTTACGGTTCGCCCAGACACTACTATTCGTCAGGTTCTTGCGCTGACTGAAAAGAACGGTTTTGCTGGTTATCCGGTGGTGACTGACGAAAAAGAGTTGGTCGGTATTATTACCGGTCGTGATGTCCGCTTTGTGACTGACTTAGATCAGCCAGTGACGAAGGTGATGACACCAAAACCACGTATGGTGACGGTTCTCGAAGGTGCGCCGCGCACTGATGTGCTGGCTCTGATGCATGAGCGCCGAGTTGAGAAAGTGCTGGTGGTTGACCGCAGTTTCCGCTTGAAAGGCATGATCACCGTGAAAGACTTCCAAAAAGCAGAACGTAAACCAAATGCCTGTAAAGACGAGCTTGGCCGCTTACGCGTAGGTGCGGCAGTCGGTGCCGGTGCCGGCAATGAAGAGCGCGTTGATGCACTGGTTGAAGCCGGTGTAGATGTGCTGCTGATTGACTCCTCCCACGGCCACTCTGAAGGCGTATTGCAGCGTATTCGTGAGACGCGCGCAAAATACCCTGAGCTGCAAATCATTGGTGGTAACGTAGCGACAGCAGCCGGTGCGCTGGCGTTGGCGGAAGCGGGTTGCAGTGCGGTGAAAGTGGGGATCGGCCCAGGTTCAATTTGTACTACGCGGATTGTAACGGGTGTAGGTGTACCACAAATTACCGCGGTATCTGATGCCGCAACGGCGCTGATGCCACTGGGTATTCCCGTCATTGCTGATGGTGGTATTCGTTTCTCTGGTGATATTGCCAAGGCAATCGCGGCGGGTGCATCGTGTGTAATGGTCGGTTCAATGCTGGCTGGTACAGAAGAGTCGCCGGGTGAAATAGAGCTGTATCAAGGCCGCTCTTTTAAATCTTACCGCGGTATGGGCTCACTGGGCGCAATGTCTAAAGGCTCATCAGACCGCTATTTCCAAAGTGATAATGCAGCCGATAAACTGGTACCGGAAGGCATTGAAGGGCGTATCGCCTATAAAGGTAAGCTCAAAGAGATTGTTCATCAGCAAATGGGTGGGTTGCGCTCTTGTATGGGGCTAACCGGTTGCGGCACGATTGAAGAGCTGCGCACCAAAGCTGAGTTTGTTCGCATTACCGGTGCGGGGATCCAAGAGAGCCACGTGCATGATGTGACTATCACCAAAGAGTCACCGAACTATCGCATGGGTTGATATTTTACCCTGCTTTGCATCCCCAGAAAGCGTTTGCTCTCTGTGCGCCTAGTAATGCTAGGCGCGATGCAGCTTCCCCCGATTTTATTTTGACTGCCTGTTAAACTACGTAGATAGAGTAACCGATGAGCAAAGACATTCACGACCACCGTATTCTTATCCTTGATTTTGGTTCCCAGTACACACAGCTGATTGCACGCCGTATCCGAGAGATTGGTGTGTATTGCGAATTATGGGCATGGGATGTGACCGAAGAGCAGATTCGTGAATTTAACCCACAGGGTATTATTCTGTCTGGTGGCCCAGAAAGCACCACCGAGCAAGGCAGCCCACGTGCGCCTGAGTATGTATTTACCGCCGGTGTTCCGGTATTGGGTGTGTGCTATGGCATGCAAACGATGGCGATGCAGCTTGGTGGTATGGTGCAGTCATCTACCGAGCGAGAGTTTGGGTATGCCAGCGTTGATGTACTGACTGACAGCCGTTTATTTGCGGGAATTCAAGATACACTCTCTGCCAATGGTCAGCCACAGCTGGATGTATGGATGAGCCACGGCGATAAAGTCACGGCTATTCCGGCTGATTTTACCACTGTTGCGATGACAGAAACCTGTCCGTTTGCGGCAATGGCACAAGAAGAGAAACGCTTTTACGGCGTGCAGTTCCACCCAGAGGTGACGCACACCCGCCAAGGCCAGCGTATGCTGGAAAATTTTGTTCGTGATATTTGCGGTTGTGATGCACTGTGGACTCCGGCAACCATCATTGAAGATGCTGTGGTTCGTATGCGCGAGCAGATTGGCAATGATCATGTGATCTTAGGCCTGTCTGGTGGTGTTGACTCTTCGGTAACGGCACTGCTGTTGCACCGTGCTATCGGTGAGCGCCTGACATGTGTGTTTGTTGATAACGGCTTGCTGCGTTTGAATGAAGCCGATCAGGTGATGGAGATGTTCGGTGATCAGTTTGGTCTGAACATTATTCGCGTTGATGCTGAACAGCGTTTTCTTGATGCTCTAAGCGGTATTGCTGATCCGGAACTGAAACGTAAAGCGATTGGCCATGAGTTTATCAAGGTGTTCGATGAAGAGTCGGGCAAGCTTAAAAATGTGAAATGGCTGGCACAAGGCACTATCTATCCGGATGTAATTGAGTCTGCAGCTTCAAAAACCGGCAAGGCGCATGTGATTAAATCGCACCACAATGTGGGTGGCCTACCGGATGATATGGAACTGGGTCTGGTTGAACCGCTTAAAGAGCTGTTTAAAGATGAAGTGCGCCGTATCGGATTAGAGCTGGGTTTGCCGTATAACATGTTGTATCGCCACCCGTTCCCAGGGCCAGGTTTGGGCGTTCGCGTTCTTGGTGAAGTGAAAAAAGAGTATTGCGATATTCTGCGCCGTGCTGATGCGATTTTCATTGAAGAGCTGCATAAGGCGGACTGGTACAATAAAGTGAGTCAGGCTTTTGTGGTCTTCTTGCCGGTACGTTCAGTGGGTGTTATGGGTGATGGCCGTAAATATGACTGGGTTGTTTCACTGCGTGCAGTAGAGACGATTGATTTTATGACCGCACACTGGGCACATCTGCCTTATGAGTTGCTGGGTAAAGTGTCTAACCGCATCATTAATGAAATCAGCGGTATTTCACGCGTAGTCTACGATGTGTCAGGAAAGCCGCCAGCAACCATTGAGTGGGAATAACCACTTAGTGTCAATGTGCTGAATAAGCAAAACACGCTGATATTTCGTTAACGAGTTTTATTTTTGAAAGCCCTGTGTATACAGGGCTTTTTTGTATTTGGCTGAACGTTTCATTCAACGTATCGAGTGCGGAAAATAACCATAACACATTGCAAAAAACGAAAAAAAACCCGCTAAAAAAGCGGGTTTAATCAGGATGAAATCCAGTCGTTAAAAACAGCCTAATGCTACTAACGTTTCGCGATTAACGCTTTACGCTTTCCAGCAAATAGCTGAGGATACCGTCAATTTTAATCAGCTGCTTTTCACCGCCACGACGGTGTTTGTACTCAATCTCACCGGCATCAAGGTTGCGATCACCAATCACAACCATATGTGGAACACCTATCAGTTCCATATCTGCAAACATCACACCCGGACGCTCTTTGCGGTCATCCATGATGACATCAATACCGGCAGCTTGCAGTTCGTTGTACAGCTTTTCAGCCGCTTTTTGAACACGGTAAGACTTATGCATGTTCATTGGCAAAATCGCCACATGGAACGGTGCAATGGCATCTGGCCAGATAATGCCGCGCTCATCATGGTTTTGCTCAATAGCGGCAGCAACCACACGGGAAACACCGATACCGTAACAGCCCATGATCATGGTTTGATTGCGGCCATCTTCACCCTGCACAGCCGCTTTCATGGCTTCAGAGTATTTGCTGCCCAACTGGAAGATATGGCCCACTTCGATACCACGTTTGATTTGGATAGAGCCCAAACCATCAGGTGATGGGTCACCTTCAACCACATTACGAATATCGGCAACGGCAGCTAAAGGCAGATCACGTTCCCAGTTGATACCGAAATAGTGCTTACCGTCTTGGTTAGCACCAGCACCAAAATCACTCAGCATAACAACACTGCGATCTGCAATGATTGGCATACTTAAACCAACTGGGCCAAGTGAACCAGGGCCTGCACCGATAGCCGCACGGATCTCGTCTTCTTCAGCCATCACCAATGGGTCGGCAATCAGTGGCAGTTTTTGCGCTTTGATTTCGTTTAGCTCATGATCGCCGCGAACCAGCAGAGCAACCAGTGTATGGCCAGACTCTTCGGCAGCTTTAACGATCAGCGTTTTCACTGTTTTCTCAATCGGTAACTGATGCTGCTCGACCAGTTCAACGATAGTTTTAGCATGTGGTGTATCGACAAGACGCATCTCTTCGCTTGGCGCTGCACGCTCACCGGCAGGCATCAAGGCTTCAGCCATTTCAACGTTAGCGGCATAATCAGAGGTGTTAGAGAAAGCGATATCATCTTCACCGCTTTTTGCCAGCACGTGGAACTCATGTGATGAGCTGCCACCGATAGAGCCGGTATCTGCCAGTACTGGGCGGAAGTCGAGATCCATACGACTGAAAATGGCGCTGTAAGCTGCATACATTTTTTCGTACGTGATCTGTAAAGACTCTTGTGAAGTATGGAAAGAGTAGGCATCTTTCATCAGGAATTCACGGGCGCGCATAACACCAAAGCGCGGGCGAATTTCATCACGGAATTTTGTTTGAATTTGGAATAAATTCAGCGGAAGCTGTTTGTAAGAGAACACTTCATTACGAATAAGATCAGTGATGACCTCTTCATGTGTTGGACCTAAAACAAACGGGCGATCATTACGATCAGCAATGCGCAATAACTCTGGGCCATACTGCTCCCAGCGACCAGTCTCTACCCACAAATCCGCAGGTTGTACTACCGGCATCGAAACTTCAATTGCACCCGCTTTGTTCATTTCATCACGAACAATGTTTTCAACTTTTTTCAGTACGCGCAAACCGGTCGGCAGCCATGTGTACAAGCCTGATGCCAGTTTACGGATCATACCGGCGCGCAGCATCAGCTGGTGGCTGATCACTTCCGCGTCAGACGGAGTTTCCTTTAAAGTAGAGAGCAGATAATTACTGGTACGCATGGATAAAATTCCGTGAATAATTCAAACAAAATCACAAGGGTATTAGTGTAGCAGCGTGATCGGTCGCTCAAAAGCTTCTTTGGTTAAATCAGCTGCGCTTTTCAATCGCAATGACTTCTGCTTCTGACTCATGCACCACCCAGCGCACATTGAAATCAAGCAAATGCACCGCATAGTGGCGATCATCAGCTTGCTGTTTTCGATAGGCAGGGCGGGGGTCTTGCGCAAGCACCTCACTGATAAAACGGCGCAATGTGGGTAACTTGTTCTGCTGGGCGTGTAAAACCGACTCTGCTGCTGCATTAAAACGGATCGGCATTTGTGGTTCAGGCGCTTGTTGTGCAAATCCGGCGCTGGCATCAGGTTGGCTATCAACATAGGGCAGATAGGGTTTGATATCGAGAATCGGCGTGCCATCAACCAGAGCCAGGCCTGTCTCTTATCCACCTCTGACGCTGCCGACGATCTTACGCGTGTAGCTCTCGCTGGTCGCCGTATCAGTACAA
>CAMTGL010000057.1 GCA_947071955.1 uncultured Plesiomonas sp. | reverse complement strand
TATTCACTGAACGATACCATCGTTGTATTTGACCGGATCCGTGAAAACTTCCGTAAAGTACGCCGTGGTACACCGGCAGAGATCTTGAACCTATCACTGACACAAACCCTTAGCCGTACGCTGATGACATCCGGTACTACGCTGGTGGTTGTGTTATCACTGTTTGTTTTTGGTGGTGCACTGATCCACGGTTTTGCTACCGTGATGCTCATTGGTGTGGGTATCGGTACTTACTCATCCATCTATGTTGCATCTGCGCTGGCACTGAAACTGGGTGTGAAGCGTGAGCACATGCTGCCACCGGTGGTAGAGAAAGAGGGCGCTGATCTCGAGCGTTTACCTTAACGTTTGACCTTAGCGTAGTGATATCCGGTATCAACCATCCGATTGAGTCTTTGTGAATACAGCGGCTCAATCGGTACTTAAAGACCGGAAGGGTAAGTGATGATGGTGCAATTATCATAGATAGTGTAATTATCATAATAGCTATACCCTATCCCACATAATAAAAAACCGCATCAGCCTTAGCCGATGCGGTTTTTTTAAATCTATTACTGACCTTTTTTGGTCAGTGACTACTTAACGCTTCAGCGCTTCGCTCAGATCATCACGCATAGTGGCCAGCATGGCACGAACTACACGTGGATTACCCGCTACGGTGTTACCGCTGTGCAGGTGGTTATGTCCACCCACAAAATCGCACACAATACCGCCCGCTTCACGAACCATCAGCTCACCGGCTGCGGTATCCCACGGCTTTAGGCCCAGCTCAAAGAAACCGTCTACACGGCCCGCAGCCACATAAGCCAGATCCAGCGCAGCAGAACCGGTACGGCGGAAATCAGCACACTGTGTGAACAGGGTTGATAAAATTGCCATGTACGGAGCTGCGTGTTGCTTAGCTTTGAACGGGAAGCCGGTTGCCAGAATAGTACCGTTAAGGTCTTTAGCATCACCACAACGTAAACGGTAGCCGTTCAGTTGTGCGCCGCTGCCGCGTGTCGCGGTAAAGAGTTCATTACGGATAGGATCGTATACCACAGCCACTTCGGTGCGGCCTTTGATGCGCACAGCGATAGAGACTGAGAAATGAGGAATACGTTTGATGAAGTTGGTTGTACCATCCAGCGGATCGATAACCCATTGTACATCAGCATCTTCACCAATATGTTCGCCACACTCTTCACTGATGATAGAGTGATTTGGGTATGATTTTTGGATGGTGTTAATGATTGATTTCTCAGCGGCTTTGTCGATATTGGTGACAAAGTCGTTTACACCCTTCTGGGTTGCCTCAACAGAATCTGGTTGTTCATAAGCTTTGGCAATAACGTTACCAGCCTTGCGCGCAGCACGCACGGCAATGTTCAGCATCGGATGCATAGGTCTCTTCCGGTGGATGTTGTTAAAGAACGGGAAAACGGTGGCGGAGTATAGCAAGTTAACCGGTAAAAAAGCAAAGAGTGTTTTTTTATTGGCCGAACTGGGTGATCATCGCTGTGGCTCTGAATCACTGCGCAACCTGTTGGAAATATGCTAATATAATTCCCTTTTTTGAGCGTGTTGATCTTGGGGCGTTATCGTCACCTCGGTCAACTCACCCATCGTCTGATTAACCACGTTAGAGCGATCATGTTAGAGAATGTGCGAATTGTCCTGGTAGAAACCTCCCACACCGGCAACATGGGGTCTACCGCGCGAGCAATGAAAACCATGGGGCTGACCAACTTGTATTTGGTTAACCCAAAAGTTGAGCCCGACTCACAGGCAATTGCTCTGGCAGCAGGGGCGAGCGATGTTATCGGCCAAGCTAAAATTGTGGCATCACTCGATGAAGCTATCGGTGATTGTGGTCTGGTTATCGGCACTAGCGCGCGTTCACGTACTCTACAGTGGCCGCTGATTGAACCTCGTGAGTGTGGTCAGCGTATTGCCAGTGAATCACGCCATCATCCGGTTGCACTGGTCTTTGGCCGTGAGCGGGTTGGGCTGACCAATGAAGAGCTGCAAAAGTGCAACTACCATGTCACCATTCCTGCCAATCCTGAGTATAGCTCACTGAATTTGGCCATGGCGGTACAACTGTTGGCTTATGAAATTCGCATGAACTTTCTTGAGCAGACACGCGCCAGTGAAGCGGATTATACCGCGCAAGAGAGCCCATATCCGCTGAGTGATGATCTTGAGCGCTTTTATCAGCATCTTGAACAGGTGCTGACCGATGTGAACTTTATTCGTACCGAAACGCCGAGTGCGGTAATGAGCAAATTGCGCCGCATGTATACCCGCGCGCGCCCAGAAGCGGCAGAGTTAAACATCTTGCGCGGCATGCTAACAGCAGTACAAAAAAACAAGCGTAAACAAGATAATAATCCTGAGTAAAATGGTCGGGCTTATACTTGACTGTTTTAGTCGGGAATGGCACAATATCCCTACATTTATTAGAGGATGAAGTGCCGCATGAGACTGACATCAAAAGGACGTTACGCAGTGACCGCTATGTTAGATGTGGCACTGCATTCAGAGCAAGGGCCTGTAACACTTGCTGAGATCTCCGAGCGTCAAGGGATCTCTCTTTCATACCTCGAACAGCTGTTCGCACGGTTGCGTAAACATGGTTTAGTAAACAGTGTGCGCGGGCCTGGCGGTGGCTATTTACTGGGTAAACCGTCTGACAGTATCGCCGTAGGCATGGTGATTTCAGCGGTAGATGAATCCGTTGATGCCACCAAGTGTTTAGGGAAGGGTGACTGTCAGGGCGGTGTTCGCTGCCTGACGCATACATTATGGCGTGATCTTAGCGATAGGATCAGTGGGTTTTTAAACAACATTACGTTAGCGGAATTAATGGCGAATCAAGATGTTCTGCATGTGGCCGATCGCCAAGAAAATGCGCTTCGCCATACCGCGCAGAAAGCATCATTGAACACAGATGTGCAAAATATAAAGCTAAGCGTCTGATTTTAAAATTGATTTTAAAATAATAAAACCTAACGAAATGTTTTGGAGCAATGACATGAAATTGCCTATTTATCTTGATTATTCTGCAACCTGTCCAATGGACCCGCGTGTTGCCGAAAAAATGATGCAGTTTATGACGATGGATGGCACGTTTGGTAATCCAGCGTCGCGTTCTCATCGTTTCGGTTGGCAGGCAGAAGAGGCCGTTGATATTGCGCGCAATCAGATTGCCGAGCTGGTCAACGCTGATCCGCGTGAGATAGTCTTTACCTCAGGTGCAACTGAAGCAGATAACCTGGCAATTAAAGGTGTTGCTAATTTTTACGGTAAAAAAGGTAAGCACATCATTACCTGTAAAACCGAGCATAAAGCCGTGCTAGACACCTGCCGCCAGATGGAGCGTGAGGGTTTTGAGGTCACCTATCTTGATCCTGAACCAAGTGGTTTGGTTGATCTTGATAAACTGGCCGCGGCAATGCGCGATGACACCATTTTAGTCTCTATCATGCATGTGAATAATGAGATTGGTGTGATTCAAGATATCGCTGCTATCGGTGAAATGTGCCGCAGCCGTGGAATTTTATTCCACGTTGATGCCACCCAAAGTGTGGGTAAAATCCCCGTTGATCTTTCAACACTCAAAGTTGATTTGATGGCCTTCTCTGCACACAAAGTGTATGGCCCGAAAGGTATTGGTGCACTGTATGTCCGCCGTAAACCGCGTGTTCGTTTGGAAGCACAAATGCACGGCGGTGGACATGAGCGTGGCATGCGTTCCGGCACGCTACCCGTACACCAAATTGTTGGCATGGGTGAAGCTTACCGTATCGCTAAAGAAGAGATGGACGTTGAAATGGCGCGTATTCGCACACTGCGTGACCGTCTGCTTAATGGCCTAAAAGATATGGAAGCTGTCTATGTGAACGGCAGTCTTGAACAGCGTATGGCCGGAAACCTCAACATCAGCTTTGCCTATGTTGAAGGTGAGTCATTGATCATGGCGCTCAAAGATCTGGCTGTATCCTCAGGTTCTGCCTGTACTTCTGCCAGCCTTGAGCCCTCTTATGTTTTACGCGCGCTAGGCCTGAATGATGAGCTTGCACACAGCTCTATTCGTTTCTCAATTGGCCGTTATACCACGGAAGAACAGGTCGATTATGCCATTGAACTGTGCCGCACAGCGGTAACACGGCTGCGTGAACTTTCGCCTCTGTGGGATATGTACCAAGAAGGCGTAGATTTAAGCACTGTTGAATGGGCGCACCATTAATTTCTTACAGGATTGAGGATAGAGATCATGGCATACAGCGAAAAGGTCATTGACCACTACGAAAACCCACGTAACGTCGGTGCGTTTGATAAAAATGATGCACAAGTCGGCAGCGGTATGGTCGGCGCTCCTGCGTGCGGCGATGTAATGAAACTGCAAATTAAAGTCAGCGAAAACGGCATCATTGAAGATGCACGCTTTAAAACTTATGGTTGCGGTTCAGCTATTGCATCAAGCTCACTGGTGACCGAGTGGGTAAAAGGCAAAAGTCTTGATGAAGCAGCAGCCATTAAAAATACCGATATTGCAGAAGAGCTAGCTCTGCCTCCGGTAAAAATTCACTGCTCTATTTTAGCGGAAGATGCAATTAAAGCCGCGATTGCTGATTATAAAAGCAAACATAACAGCGCAGAATAACCACAAAACGAGTCAAAGAGGTTGTAGAGTAATGGCGATCACCATGAGCGAAAGCGCAGAGAACCGAGTCCGCACGTTTTTAACTAATCGTGGAAAAGGGCTGGGATTACGTTTAGGTGTGAAAACATCTGGCTGTTCCGGTATGGCGTATGTGCTTGAGTTTGTTGATGTATTGAACGATGACGATGTCGTGTTTGAGACCAACGGCGTAAAGGTGATTGTTGATCAAAAAAGCCTACAATTTCTTGATGGCACAGAGTTGGATTTTGCGCGTGAAGGGTTAAATGAAGGCTTCAAATTCAATAACCCGAATGTGACGGGTGAGTGTGGTTGCGGTGAAAGTTTCAATGTGTAAGCCGCCGCTTACCCGTATCATTTTGTAGTCAACGCTGGGTTGTATCCGCATGAACTACTTTGAATTATTTGGGCTGCCAGTCTGCTTTAAGGTCGACGGCAGCCTTTTAACATCTCACTATCGTGAGCTGCAAAAACAGAATCATCCTGATAAATTTGCAACAGCATCAGAGCGTGATCGTCTTTTGGCGGTACAAAATGCTGCCAACATCAATGAAGGTTACCAAACACTGCGTGATCCTTTGCTGCGAGCAGAATATTTGCTGGCTCAAAATGGGGTTTCATTGCATGCAGAGCAGCAGACCTTGCGTGATCCTGAGTTTTTGATGCAGCAAATGATGCTGCGTGAAGAGCTCGAAGAGATTGAGCAGGCGAGCTCCGCAGACATTGAGACGCTGCTGGGCGAATTTGAGCAACGTCTCACGGTGATGAACCGTACGCGTATGCAGCAGTTGCAAGATGATCTGGAAAAGGCGCAGTGGGATCAGGCCGCTGATCATGTGCGTAAACTTAAATTTTTAGCCAAACTCCGGCAGGAAATTGAGCGGTTAGAAGATAACCTGTTGGGGTAATAACGGAAAATAATATGGCGTTATTACAAATTGCTGAACCTGGGCAAATGGCTGCGCCGCATCAGCATCGTCTGGCGGCGGGTATTGATTTAGGCACCACAAACTCACTGGTTGCATCGGTACGCAGTGGTCAGGCGCAAACACTGCCTGATGATCAGGGGCGTCATTTGCTGCCTTCTGCCGTGTATTATGGCCATGTTGATGTGGCAACCACGCCAGAGGCTAATCCCTCTGCTGCCGTATCGCCAATAAACGGTCCACAGGTTGGATGGCATGCCCGTACGCAAGCTGCACAAGACCCTGCAAATACCCTAATCTCGGTTAAACGTTTTATGGGGCGTTCACTGGCTGATATCCAGCAGCGTTACCCGCGTTTACCGTACCGCTTTACCGCCAGTGAAAATGGCTTACCACAAATAGAAACTGCGCAAGGCTCGGTCAATCCGGTTCAGGTTTCTGCTGAGATATTAAAAACACTGGCTGCGCGTGCCGAACAGACCCTTGGTGGTGAATTGAGTGGCGTCGTGATTACCGTTCCGGCCTACTTTGATGATGCACAGCGTCAAGGCACCAAAGATGCGGCGCGTCTTGCTGGTTTGCATGTGCTGCGTTTGCTCAACGAACCGACGGCGGCCGCGATTGCTTACGGGCTAGACTCGGGTCAAGAGGGCGTTATTGCCGTCTATGATCTGGGTGGTGGCACGTTTGATATCTCTATTTTGCGTTTATCGCGCGGTGTGTTTGAAGTATTGGCAACTGGCGGTGACTCTGCGCTGGGTGGTGATGACTTTGATCATCTGCTGGCTGATTGGCTACGTGAACAAGCGGGATTAACCAGTGCAGATGCCAGCTTACAGCGGCAACTGCTTGATGAAGCTATTCGCGCTAAAATCGCGCTGAGTGATGCTGATAGCGTCAACGTTGCTATCGCAAACTGGCAGGGTGAGTTGACCCGCGATCAGCTAGACACCCTGATTCTGCCGCTGGTTAAAAAAACATTGTTAGCTTGCCGCAGAGCACTGAAAGATGCTGCGGTCAGCAGTGATGAAGTGCAGGCTGTGGTAATGGTCGGCGGTTCAACCCGTGTTCCGCTGGTGCGCGAGCAGGTCGGCCACTTTTTTGGCCAAACCCCGTTAACCGCGATTGACCCAGATAAAGTGGTCGCTATTGGTGCCGGTATTCAGGCCGATATTTTGGCTGGGAATAAACCTGATGCTGAAATGCTGCTGTTGGATGTGATCCCACTTTCACTGGGCATTGAGACTATGGGGGGGCTGGTTGAGAAAATCATCCCGCGTAATACCACGATCCCAGTGGCCAGAGCACAAGAGTTTACCACTTTCAAAGATGGCCAAACGGCCATGATGGTCCATGTAGTGCAGGGTGAGCGGGAGTTAGTGGCAGATTGCCGCTCACTGGCCCGTTTTACCTTGCGCGGCATTCCGGCTATGTCGGCGGGTGGTGCACATATTCGCGTGACATATCAGGTTGATGCCGATGGGCTGCTCAGTGTCACGGCGATGGAAAAATCATCGGCAGTACAAGCTTCCATTCAGGTTAAGCCATCGTACGGGCTGAGTGATGACGAGATCGTAGCAATGCTGCGAGATTCGATGACACATGCCGAAAATGATGTGCAGGCTCGCATGCTCGCCGAGCAACAGGTGGATGCCGATCGGGTGATTGAGAGTGTGGTTGCGGCGCTGGAAAAAGATGCCAATCTGCTCTCTGCCGATGAGCTTGCCACTATCACTCAAGCACTTACCGAATTACGTGCTGTACGGCATGGTTCGATAAGCAGCGCGATTGAGCAGGCAATTAAAAACGTTGATGCGGCAACTCAAGATTTTGCCGCCCGCCGTATGGATGAATCTATCCGTCATGCATTGATGGGTCACTCTGTGGACGACATGTAGTATGCCAAAAATTGTATTTTTACCTAACCAATCGCTCTGCCCTGATGGCATGGTGGTTGATGCTGCTGCCGGCGAAACCATTCTTGACGTTGCACTGCGTAACGGCATTGAAATTGAACATGCCTGTGAAAAATCCTGTGCTTGTACCACCTGTCATTGCGTGGTGCGCGAAGGGTTTGATTCACTGGCTGAAAGTGATGAGCTAGAAGATGATATGCTGGATAAAGCATGGGGTCTTGAACCGGAAAGCCGCTTAAGCTGTCAGGCTCGTGTGGCCGATGAAGATTTAGTGGTAGATATTCCACGCTATACCGTAAACCATGCGCGCGAGCATAACTGAGTCACGGCACAGAACAGGGAGTGTGATATGCAATTAACATGGAGTGACAGCCGAGAGATCGCACTGGCATTGCTCGATATCTATCCGGATACCGATCCAAAAACGGTGCGTTTTACTGACTTACACCGCTGGATCTGCGAACTTGATGGTTTCAGTGATGATCCACAGCGCTCAAACGAGGCTATCCTCGAAGCTATCTTACTATGCTGGATGGATGAAGCCGATTAAGCCTTCGTTTTGCGTTATCAGCCGCTCGGTTTTCCGGGCGGTTTTTTTTATCCCTTAAATCTGTTTTCTGCTTGTGTGTGGCCTGATATGCGGTGTTTTGAGAATAAAAAATCACGCCAGATTGTTAATGTATTGCTGTGTATCCCAATAATGGCACTTTTCTGGTTATGTTAGGTTGCAAAAGAGTGCCGCATTGATCAGAGAATTATGCTAACAATAAACAACATGTCATAGGCTCTGTGTTGTGAATAACTGCCGTATCATTGCGCACGTATTATCACTTAAAATCGGGTAATACGCTTTCTACACAGAGGCGGATAACAAATAATGTTGTGCTGATTTTTTACTATATCAGTATGAATATACACATTAATTTAGCTAAGGATGACCCATGTCTGATGTAATGTCTGTCTTTTTATCGTATGAACCGGCTGCTCGTTGCTGGGGTGAGAAAGCGCTGATCAGCATCAGTGATCATGGCGTAAATATTCATTTAAGCGGTGATCAACAATATGAGTCAGTACAGCGTGCCGCACGCAAATTAGACGCTCAAGGTATTCGGAACGTTGCTTTGCAGGGGGATAACTGGTCGAGTGAGTATTGCTGGGTGTTTCATCAGGGGTTTCGTGCCAGTAAAGGCGAGCGCAAAGTAGTATTTCCCGATTTACCCGCGGATCAACTGCATGAACTGAGCGCGCGGATCACCTGCGCAGATTGGGTACGCGATACCATTAATTTATCGGCTGAAGAGTTAGGTCCACAGCAGCTCGCATCACGTGCAGGAACTTTTTTAAAGAGTTTGGGCGGTGAGCATATCACTTTTAAAGTGATTACCGGCTCAGATCTTCGTGAGCAAGGCTACAGCGGAATTTATACTGTTGGACGCGGCTCTGATCGCATTCCAGCTATGCTACAGCTTGATTTTAACCCAACAGGGCTAGCTGATGCACCGGTGATGGCGTGTCTTGTCGGTAAGGGGATCACGTTTGACTCTGGTGGTTACAGCTTAAAGCAAAGCAGCTTTATGGATTCAATGAAATCTGACATGGGCGGTGCAGCTTTAGCTGCTGGGGCATTAGGCCTGGCAATTACCCGTGGCTTGAAGCAGCGGGTGAAACTGTATTTGTGCTGCGCCGAGAATATGGTCAGCGGCAATGCCTACAAGCTGGGCGATATTATTCGCTACCGTAACGGAAAAACGGTTGAGATTTTAAATACTGATGCGGAAGGGCGTTTGGTACTGGCCGATGGCCTGCTTGATGCTGATCAGCAAAATGCAGGGCTGATTATTGACTGCGCAACATTAACGGGCGCGGCAAAAGCGGCACTGGGTAATGAGTACCATGCGCTGTTCAGTTTTGATGATGCGCTTAGCCAGCAGATGTTGGTTTCTGCTGAGGAAGAGCATGAAGCATTCTGGCGTTTGCCACTGGCTGAAGTTCATCGCCAACAGTTACCGTCTAACTTTGCTGATTTGTGCAATATCTCAACGGCGGCCTATACCGCCGGTGCCAGCACCGCCGCAGGCTTCTTATCGCACTTTTTGACCGATTATAAGCATAACTGGTTGCACCTTGATTGTTCCGCTACTTACCGTAAATCAGCCAATGATCTCTGGTCTGTTGGCGCAACCGGTATTGGTGTGCGGTCTTTGGCAAACTTGTTGTTAAAACGAGCGGCACAGGTCAATGCGCTGGAAACCGAGTAATCAATATAAGCAGTAGTGGCAGAAGATAGCGGTGTGTTGTAGTGCGGTGGCTATCTTGCTGACGGTGGCTGATTGGGTCTGCGAGAAATGTGTAGACCCTATTTGATAGGTTGTCACGAAATTCATTGTTTAAGTTAATTTAATGTTTGTATAATGTAGCGCGATGCAAGTTGATGCTGACAAGAGCAGTGTTGTCTGAATGAAATAAACCTAATTATCAGATTACTCTGCTTGTTTCAGTGCATTGTGCTGCGTATCGTATATATTCCGATAATAATGATGATGAATTTAAAGATAGGACATCACACTCATGGCTCGTGAACAAACTTTCTCTATTATTAAACCCGATGCCGTCGCTAAAAATCTGATTGGCGCTATTTATTCCCGTTTTGAAGCGGCGAATTTGAAAATTGTGGCAGCAAAAATGGTGCATCTGACATCACAACAAGCGGCCGGGTTTTATGCAGAGCATGAAGGAAAGCCATTTTACGATGATCTGGTTGCCTTTATGACCTCTGGCCCAATCATGGTGCAGGTTCTTGAAGGCGAAGATGCCGTACGCCGTCACCGTGAAATTA
>CAMTGL010000056.1 GCA_947071955.1 uncultured Plesiomonas sp. | reverse complement strand
ACCATGATCAAAGTACCGTGATCAAAGTACCGTGGCGTAACGCTCGTCAGCTATGCATGTAATAAACAACGGATACAGGTTGCCATAAAAAAGAGCCAGCAGATCACTCTGCTGGCTCTTTTGTTGGTATTCAGTGCAGACCTATTTTTTATAGTATCTGCAATGCCTGATGAGTGTTTAGGCGGTACCGCCAACGGTCATCGAATCAAGTTTCAAGGTTGGCTGCCCCACGCCAACTGGCATGCTTTGCCCCTCTTTACCACAAACACCGACACCTTGATCGAGTTTCAAATCATTGCCGACCATCGAAACTTGCTGCATCGCTTCAATACCCGACCCAACCAGTGTTGCCCCTTTAACCGGACGGGTAATCTGCCCATTTTCAATCAGGTAAGCTTCGGAAGCTGAGAAGACAAATTTTCCGGAGGTAATATCAACCTGACCACCACCAAAATTAGGCGCATACAGACCGTACTCAACACTGCTAATGATCTGCTCAGGGGAGTGCTCTCCAGCCAGCATGTAGGTGTTGGTCATCCGTGGCATTGGTAGGTGCGCATATGACTCACGACGGCCATTTCCGGTTGGTGCAACCCCCATTAAACGGGCGTTGAGCTTATCTTGCATATATCCTTGCAAAATACCGTCTTTAATCAGCACATTGTACTGTCCGGCAACCCCTTCATCATCAATATTCACTGAGCCTCTGCGGTGAGCCAGCGTGCCATCATCCACAATAGTACACAGCGGTGATGCCACTAGCTCACCAATCCGACCGGAAAATACCGAGGCTTCTTTGCGGTTAAAATCACCTTCTAGGCCATGCCCAACCGCTTCGTGCAGTAGAACGCCCGGCCAACCCGCGCCGAGTACGACCGGCATCGTACCTGCTGGTGCGGGGGTTGCACGCAAGTTGACTAACGCCTGACGTACCGCCTCTTTTGCATAGGCGGTTGCGCGCATTTCGCCGTTTTCCTGTTCCATAAAATGGCTGTAGCCGGTACGCGCACCACCGCCCGCAGAACCGCGCTCACGCTGCCCTTCATGCTCAACCAAGACGCTGACCGACAAACGCACCAATGGGCGAATATCAGCCGCCAATGTGCCGTCAGTCGCGGCAACCAAGACCTCTTCATACACTGCCGTTAAGCTGGCGCTAACCTCACACACCCGCGAGTCTTCAGCTCGGGCGGCTTTATCCACCAGATGTAGCAGTGCGATTTTATCTTCACGACTTAAACTACCGAGTGGGTTGACCGGTAGGTAGATACCGCTGTGGCTTTGCGGTACAAAACGCTGCACCGTGCCGCAACCGGTTTGCTGGGCAATACCGCGCGCGGCAAGTGCACTTTGCTGCAAACTGGCCAGCGTAATCTGATCGGCATAGGCAAAACCGGTTTTTTCACCGCTAACGGCACGCACGCCAACACCTTTATCAATGTTGTACGACGCATCTTTAATAATGCTGTCTTCTAGTACCCAAGCTTCATGGTAGCTCGACTGAAAATAGAGATCTGCATAGTCAATGTGACGCTCCGCCAGCAGGCTTAATGTTGATTCGAGATCTTTAATTTCCAGACCAGTAGGTGATAGTAACTGCTCACTGACGGTATTCAGGCTCATTGAATGTACTCTTTAATTTTTTACGGGATAGCACAGTGAAAAGCACATCGATAATCGGCTGAAAAATATCACGCCCCCTGTATGGCTGAGTATAACCTCACCAATACAGGGTTATGGTTGTGGTATTTCAATCAGACACAGCTATGCTGTCGGTCTTCTCTGTACTGTGCATGTTATTAGTACTATCCCGAAATTGGGTTTGAAAACGATTATGCTGATAAACTGGCATACGGCGGCGCAATACCGGCAACAGGGATACATCAACGCACGTTTGTAGCGGGGCTACGCGTTCAGGCTGTTCAGCCACAATCGTGCCCCACGGGTCAACAACCATGCTGTGACCCCAAGTATGTCGCGATGGTGAGTGCCCACCAACTTGAGCAGCAGCCAGTACCCAGCACTGATTTTCGATTGCTCGCGCACGCAGTAATACTTCCCAGTGCGCTTCACCGGTCACTGTGGTAAAGGCTGATGGGATCACTAAAATCTCGGCACCTTGTTCCCGCAGGCGCTGATACAGCCCCGGAAAGCGTAAATCATAGCAGATAGATAAACCGAGTTTACCCACCGGTGAATCAACCACCACGACCTGCTGGCCGTGCTGATACACGTCAGACTCACTGTAATGCCCTTGTTGATCGGCAACTTCCACATCAAACAGGTGAATTTTGTCATACCGTGCCTGAATGTGGCCAAGATTATCAAATAACAAAGTGCTGCTGGTGAGATGGTGGGTATGTTCGGCCTGATACAGCGGCATTGAGCCGACCAGCAACCATTTATTGTAACGCTGCGCCAGCGTTGCCAATGTTTGCTGTAAACGGCCTTGCCCCTGCTTTTCTGCGTTGCCGCGATAGGCAATGGCATCGGCAAACAGCAGCGCATTTTCCGGCAGAACAACCAATTTTACGGATTCATCAAGTTGTTTCAGCTGACCCTCAATTTGTAATAGATTCAGCTGAACATCATTACCGCTGCATAATTGTAAAAGGGCGATATTCGGTTTGCGCGTTCCCATCAGAAATCTCCTTTTTCTATACGCTGCGTCTCTTTAATAACCGGATTATCTACGCTACCGCCAATATGGTAGCGTAACAACGAAATTTTGCTCCACAACGGTGACAATACCTGTGAGGCGGTAAACAGTGCAATACCCGCCACCGGATTCACCACAAATGCGGTCGCAACGGAAAGACCGGCACCGAGTTCTGGTGCAATCAGGGCATCCATATTTATAGTTCGCTGCACAAGGTTGACTGACCCTTTCAGTGCGATATCGGCCAGTAGGCCGTCAATCATCAGGTTATCGGTTTTCAGTATACCCTGATTAATCACGGCATTGCCGGTTATCTTGTCGTAGAAAAAACCCTCTTGGAAAGCATCGCTGAAATCAAGTTTCAGTTTCCGCAGCAGTGAATCTGTGCTGACTAAACGCAAAACTTGTCCGGCTCGGCCACCAACATCGGCAATCATTCCCTTGCGCATGTTGACGGCAACCGAACCTGAAAGTGAAGGCAGTGCCAGTTGCCACGGCGCACCAACAGCACGCAGATCAAGGCTGATATCGGTCGGAGTATCGCGCAAAGGGATCGCAACTCCCCAGGCGGCCAGCATGGCAGAAGAGCTGTTGGTCTGTAAGCGCCCTTGCAGCTCGGTTGACTCTTTACCCGCAACACTGCGTCTCCAACGGCCATTGAGTGTCACTTTACCCAAACCGGTATCAATCAGGCCATTTGATAGCGTTATTTGCTGTGGCGAAGGGGTGATATCAGCCTGAATTTGTTTGAAATAACGTTGATTTACCCAGCAGTTATTACAGCGCAATTGAGCCGCTGGCCACTGGCTAAAGTTGATCGCTGACGACGCTTTATCTGCCACATTACCCGATGCTGATGTACTGCTCTTTGCCGTAATCGCCCCCGATGTACGGTGCCTGTTCAATTCGGGATCAATTGGTTCAGGATCAAAATAGAAATATGACAGATTCAGCAACCACGGCGCTTTCGCACTAATAATAGCGTGCCCGCGGATCTGCTGCCCGTAAGCATTTAACCGATACGCTTTACCACTTTGCTGACCATTGAGAGAGAGATCTGCCCACTTTTGTTCTGCCAATTTGAGTGTTGCCACATCAACTTGCAGATATTCCGGCAGAAGCGGCTGTATCTGAGCGCTCAGGCTTTTGCTCTTATCCACTGAACTCAATGGATCGACATTTAACAGACGCAACCAGCCGTCGGCATCTATCTCAGGGACATTCACCACCAGCGCAGTACGGGTAGCTGGGTTTACGGTTGATCGTGGCTGGCCAAGCGTGACCGTTGCCTTTTGCAACTCCGCGCGTTTATCTAGCCGCCACGCTCCCTGAAACGCGGCCAGTGACCCCATTTGTGCTTTAATGGTGAGTTGTTGCAAATTACCGGTCGCATCAGCCTGCCAATTTGCCTTACGCCAAGCCGCAGGGCCAAACGGTGCCGGCAGCGCGCTGCGTACCCGATCGGTGCTGCCGTGCAGTTTGACTTGGTAATTTGCACCACCGCCTTCTGGCAGGGTCACGCTGACCTTACCTGTCCACGGTAAATGGCCGCCCAGTTTTGACCATACCGGAGAGGGGTAAGGGAAGTTCAATGCTGATGCAGCCCAGTTTCCCGCCAGATCCACGCCTATCTGATAACGGTCATCCTGCTGCTGAGTGGTAAAACTTAAGTTCAGCGGTTGCTGCCACAACGTAGCCGTCAACGGGCTACTCGTCAGTGTACCGTTATCAAACCGGAAATCACCTTTTACAGAACTCAGCGGTAAATCCAGTGATTTCAGGCGTAACTGATTATCCGGTAACCAGACTTGGCCTTTGGCATCAGCTGCTTCACCGGTCAGCGGGATCGCCAGAGTGAATTCCCCCTTTACCGGGCCGGTAAGTTCAAGCTCTGACAGCGCAGCGCCAACAGAATCGCGCAGCGGAGATTCTGTCAGGTAATGCTGAACATCCGGCGCATTGCCTTGCACATTGGCAGCAATTTTTAGTATCGAGTCTGCGTGCAGCGGATCAATACTCGCCTCAATGTTGGTTGCCGCAGCAGCCCCTAAGCGGGCATGACGGCTGCTCATCAACAAACGATCATCTTCAAACAACAAATCTAAATTAAGATCAGTGAGCGGTAGCCAGTGCGGGTCAAATTCAAAAGTAGCCTGACGAACCGGCACTTTTACCTGAAATACGCCCTCTTTTTGTTCATAGGGAAATTGCAGCGGATTCCCCGCCCACAGCAATGAAGCACCACTAACCTGTCCCGCTTTTAGCGTAGGAGTTAGATACTCAGTCAGCCCTTTTCCCATCAACGCATGCGGATAATAACGCCACGCTTGTGCCGCTTGATTTAAGTTAATCCCCGCTAAAATACTCAGCCACGGCGGTTGTTTATTCGGCCAGTTCAGACGAAATTGCCCGTTTAACTGCAAATATGGCGTGCGCAAATCTGTATGTGTACTCCAGATTGACCAGCCTTCGGTATCCGATTTCAGATCAAGTGTCAGCGCACTGTTGAGTAGCGTAATCGGTTCAGGGAACTGTTCCGGATAGGTAAATTGTGCCTTTTCAGTATTGAGCTGCAATTGCGATCTTGCCAGCGATCCACGCCAGCGGCCTGATACGGTACTGATCCCCGGCCATTCTCCCCACTGCTGCCACCCCAGATTGCTAAACTGCACATCACCACTGATCTGCGCTGGGTTGAACGGTGCTGAATTTGCCCGAGGTAGGCTAAGTTGCACCTGATCTATCTGCCCGCGCGGAGCAATTTGCTGCAACACTTGCGCCGTTGGCTTACTCAGCATCGACATAAATGATAAAAATGGCGTGATCCGCGCCAGATCAAGCGCGCCCGATTGCAAGGTAAACAGTGTCGGGCTAAGTGAAAATGAGAGTGAACTGAGTGGCCAACGGATGCCGTCAGAATTGAGTGCCAAATCGGGGATCTGCGCCTGTAATATCTCACCGGTGCGGCGGATGTTCATCTGTAAACGCGAAAAGCCCAATGTATGCTGTGCTGAAGCATCACTCCAACGGCTCAACCCCTCATCGAGCTGAATAACACCCTGCTGAAGATCGTTGTTGGCAATATCCAACCATACTGAAGCGCTCACCTGAGCCGAGCGCAAACCGGTAACCGTTTCGAGTTTTTCCGTCAGCCACGGCTGAATATTCAGCTGCTTTCCCTGAAGATAAACTTGCCCGCGCGCCAATCGGCGCTCACCATCATACAAATCCAGCCGCAGATCAAGCCGACCATAGGTGTGATCATCGCCCCGCAGTGCAATAACCCCTTCAGCCTGATGGCGGGTTTTACGGTTTAACCAGCGTAACTGCTCAACATCCAAACGGATACGTTCACCGTTCGGGCTTAAAAAGACCAACCGGCTGTTACGCAGATCAAAGCGGGTCAATTGCTCAAATACCAGATCACCGATACGTTTCAGTTGCACCTTATCAGCAGGCTGGCGCTGCTCAAAAGTGCGACCATCTAAGGTTGCATTCAGGTTGATATCGGCATTTGAAAAGGTGAGTTCGTTAAATTGCCAGCGCTGCTGCCAGAGTGATTGCCACACATTTAATTGCAGCATCATTTGACCAACATTGACATTTAACGTTGACGTAGAAAGGGTAATATCATCTAACACGAGCTGCGGCCCGCCCTCTTGCCAGCGAGCCGAAAGCTGGCCAATGTGCAACGGCAGATTACTTGCCTGCTGCAAATGCGCCACAATAGGCGCACGCCAGTGATTGATGTAGGGCAGGGAAAAACGCAACGCGCTAAGTAACAAGGCGAATACGATTACCACACCGGCAACAGTGTATAACCCGAGAGTGGATCGTGTTCGTTGCTTCACAGCAAGCTCCGTCACATCATGACGACATCAAATTGTTCTTGATTATACAAAGGCTCAGTCTGGATCTTGACCTGTTTACCGATGAATAACTCCAACTCTGCGAGCGCATGAAACTCATCGCCACGCAACACCTCTCCAACAGCAGCTGAGGTATACACCAAAAATTTATCGGCATCATAGGCATGGTGAACGCGCACAATTTCACGCAAGATCTCATAGCAAACGCTATCGACCGTTTTCACCGTACCGCGCCCCTGACAAGTCGGGCATTCTCCGCACAACACATGCTCTAGGCTTTCACGGGTGCGCTTACGCGTCATCTCAACCAGACCAAGCTGGGTAAAACCGTTAATGTTGGTCTTCACCCGATCTTTACTCAACGCCAGCTCTAATGAGCTCAATACCCGCCGACGATGATCATCACAGGTCATATCAATAAAATCGATAATGATGATGCCACCTAAATTACGCAAGCGCAGCTGGCGGGCAATCGCCTGTGTTGCCTCAACATTCGTATTGAAGATGGTCTCTTCAAGATTACGGTGTCCAACAAATGCACCGGTGTTGATATCAATGGTTGTCATCGCTTCAGTCTGATCAATAATCAGATAACCGCCTGACTTAAGCTGTACTTTGCGATCAAGTACCCGCTGGATCTCATTTTCGATATCAAACAGATCAAAAATTGGCTGACGACCGCTATACAACTCAAACTTATCGGTCAGTTGTGGCACATATTCACGGGTAAACTCAGTCAGCACATCAAAGGTTTGACGGGAATCAACTCGGATACGATCAAGTTCAGTCCCCACAAAATCCCGCAAAATACGCTGACCAATAGCTAACTCACCGTACAAAGTACTGCGGCTACCCAAACGGGTTTTACGCTCAAGCACTTTGCTCCATAAGCGGCGCAAAAAGGCAGCATCTTGCTCTAACTCACCGGCTCCCACGCCTTCTGCTGCGGTGCGAATAATAAATCCGCCCAGATCGTCACAATATGCACTCACAATCGATTTTAAGCGATCGCGTTCGGTTTCACTTTCAATTCGCTGCGAAACACCAACATGACTGGCACCCGGCATAAAAACCAGATAGCGCGAAGGCAGTGTAATATCAGTAGTCAGGCGAGCACCCTTAGTGCCTAGTGGGTCTTTCACCACTTGCACCATCAGATCTTGCCCCTGACGCACTAATTCGGAAATATCACGTACCCGAAACTGCTTTTGTTCGTTATCAGCCACACATTCAGTGTGTGGAACAATATCGGAAGCATGCAAAAAAGCCGCTTTATCTAAGCCGATATCAACAAATGCAGCCTGCATACCGGGTAATACGCGGCTGATTTTCCCTTTATAAATATTGCCGACAATGCCACGTTTGGCTTCCCGTTCAATATGAACTTCTTGTAATACGCCGCCCTCTATCATCGCGATACGGGTTTCACTTGGCGTAACATTAATTAATAGCTCAGCCGTCATGGTAATTCCTCAACTCTTATCTTGTTTGCTCCCGTTTCGCATGATGGCGGCGTTGAGTGTTAACGCTTCACGTCAAAACGGGCCAGCAACTGATCGGTTTCCATTAAGGGTAAGCCCATCACAGCATGGTAACTGCCTGACAGGTGAGCTACAAAACGCCCACCTAATCCCTGAATGCCATAAGCGCCCGCTTTATCTGCCGGTTCGCCTGACGCAATATAGTGCGCAATTTCTGTATCCGTTAATGCGCGAAATGTCACATCAGTCACCACACAGCAGTCAACTATTTGCTGGCGGTTGGCAACGGCAACGGCCGTCATCACCTGATGTGTCTTTCCTGATAGTGCACGCAGCATTGCAGCGGCATGTGCGCTATCGCGCGGTTTTTCAAGCACTTGTTGATCTAAGACCACAATAGTATCAGCACCAATAACCGGATAATCATCGGTAGCCATCGCTACACCCGCAAGCGCTTTATCCTTTGCTAACCGTACCACATATTCTTGCGGCGATTCAGAAAAGTCATAAATTTCAGGTACATCAGGTCGCAAAACTGTAAATTCTGCGGCCAATAATGCTAATAATTCATGCCGGCGCGGCGATCCTGATGCTAAATAAATCATAATACCTCTTATCGCACGCTACACTGGCGGCGTACTTTACGCAGCAGTAAAAATAACCATGGCCACAAAATACCGCTAACCACACTGCCCCATAACATTTCCGGGCGAAACTGTACGGCCGATACCAAAAACTCAGCCCAAAAAATAATTAATTTACAGGCAAGGGATAACATCAAGATCACCAATGCCTGTTGCCATAAGGCCAAATTACGCAACAACTGAAAATTAAATGCCACTACATAGGCCAGCAGTGATAGTGCCAGCGCATGTACGCCCAAGGTTGAGCCTTGTGCCAAATCCCACAATAGCCCAACCACAAACGCACTGCCCACATTAACCCGGTGGGGTAATGCCACCACCCAGTAAACCAGCACGAGTGCCAGCCATGAAGGGCGCACAGCATCAAGCTCGAGTGGCCACGGCATCATCTGCAACACCAGTGCAATTAAAAAGGATAAGGCGATAATAATTCGCCCGCGTGCACGGTAAAAACTCACTGTACTTTCCTCGGAGCCAAAGACGTTGGTTTTGCACCCGTTGCCGGCGGGGTATTCACTACAGGCTTGCTCTGTACTGTTTTTTTCACCGCCCCACCAGCTGAAGTAGCCACCGGTGCAATAGCAGGTGCAGTCACCGGATTAACCTTACCGATCATCGCCGGATTTGCTGCCGGGAGCAGTGGCTGGGCATCAGTGTCTGCTGTAGCCGACGTAGGTAATGGCGGCAAAATATCCGGTAAGCGTTCACGCGCGGCCGCGCGAACATCATCGGCCGTTGGCGGCGGTGTCGTTTCACTTTTGTTTGGCCACAGCAACAGCAGATAACGCAGACGCTCTAATTGTGCTGTTGGGGTTGCAATCACCACGGCAAACGCATTTTGGCTGTCTACTTCAAATGATTTAATAATCCCTACCGGATAGCCTTCTGGAAAACGGCCACCTAGACCCGATGTCACCAGCATATCGCCGGCACGAATATCAGTAGAGCTTGGAATATGTTCAAGTTGCAGCTCATCACGCCGCCCAGTACCGCTGGCAATCACTCGGATATCGTTGCGCAAAACCTGCACGGGAATCGCATGTGTCGCATCAGAGATCAGCAACACACGGCTAGAGATCTTACCGACCGAGATCACCTGTCCGACAACCCCTTTATCGCTGATCACCGGCTGCCCGATATACACGCCCTGATCAGATCCCTTATCGATCACTACCTGATGACTATAAGGATCAGTATCTGCCGTTAATACCTGCGTGACCATTTTACGCTCATCACTGCGCAGCGGCGATCCGAGCAGCTCACGCAGACGCTTATTTTCATGCTTAAACTGGCTGAGCATTAGCAGATCACTGTTTTTAAGCTGTAACTCTTGGTATAAAGCACGATTCTCAAGGATAAGACGGTCTTTAGTTTCTAAACGTTCAGACAGAGTATCAAGCAGTTGGCGTGGCGAGTTGGCAAGATAGTGTAACGGGCTGACCAGCGTGTCGAGTGAAGAGCGCACACTACTAAAAGTGATTACGCGGCTATCCATAATCAGTAAACTGATTGAGGCGATAATAGCAAGAAAAAGACGTAACTGTAGGGATGGACCCCGACCAAAAATCGGTTTCATGATGTTGTGTTAACCCTCGGTATGCAGAGGGTGGCAAATCACTTGCCACCCGATAACTCGGCTTAATCTTCGCTAAACAGATCGCCGCCATGCATATCGATCATTTCCAACGCTTTACCACCACCACGCGCCACACAGG
>CAMTGL010000055.1 GCA_947071955.1 uncultured Plesiomonas sp. | reverse complement strand
TCTACACGCGTAAGATCGTCGGCAGCGTCATAAGTGTATAAGAGACAGGTTAGATGCAGTCGCACGGTTTGTTCCGGGTGTGCTGGGTCATCAAGCGTCAGCAGAAGAGGACTCTTTTGCAAATGGCTTGTTAGATTGCCCACACTACACCCGACCTGAGGTGTTAGATGACATGCAAGTGCCTCCGGTACTGTTATCGGGGAACCATGCGCATATCCGTCGCTGGCGATTAAAGCAATCGCTAGGCCGTACTTGGCTGAGAAGACCTGAGCTTCTAGAAAGCCTAGCTCTGACTGACGAGCAAGCGGTGCTTCTGACTGAGTTCCAAGAGGAATCTCAGGGCAGTAAGCAGAACTAAAGATTCAGTTAATTCTAGGGTAAAGAGAGAATTATGAGCAATATCATTAAGCAACTGGAAGATGAACAGCTGAAGCAAGACGTACCTGCGTTCCGTCCTGGTGACACCGTAGTTGTACAAGTTTGGGTTGTTGAAGGTGACAAAAAGCGTCTGCAGGCATTCGAGGGCGTGGTAATCGCTAAGCGTAACCGCGGTCTGCATTCTGCGTTCACAGTACGTAAGATCTCTAACGGCGAAGGTGTTGAGCGTGTGTTCCAGACTCACTCTCCACTGATCGATAGCATGGCTGTTAAGCGTCGTGGTGCTGTTCGTAAAGCGAAACTGTACTACCTGCGTGAGCGTTCTGGTAAGTCTGCTCGTATTAAAGAGCGTCTGAACTAATCGCTGCGCGATACGTTCTCAAAATAGTTAAATCTATTTCTGGCGGTTAGCGAAAGCTAACCGCTTTTTTTATGCCTGATGTTCTGCGTTGTAGACAATATTGGGTTGTTCTGTTGTTGTCTCACATTACTGTTTTCCCTCTATTGTCTCTATTACCTCTATTTTTTATCCGTGTAACGGCTGAAATAGCCTGTATTTACGTGATATTTTTCTTTCGTTTCTTTTTTTCTCTGAACCTTTCTAATTAGGGTTGTCTCAGTCAATATAGTGTGGTTTCTTGTTAAAACGCATGACGTGTGTTGTAGAGGCTTGAAATAAATATGATCAAAAAAATCATTCTGTCCGTAGCGTTAATGTTATCTGCATCGAGTGTGTATGCTGCTGATGACCCTATTCAGGTACAGGGAATGTATGTGTGGGGTGAGGGGGTAGAGACATTCCAGCCTTGTAATGACCCAAGTGTATTTTGGCTCAATGGTGAGCCTGAAGCATTACAGCAGCTTCGTGATCTGGCAAAAACCACGGCGGAACAAAATCATCAGCCTTATCAGCCCATTTATGTGGTGCTCGATGTGACAGAAGATGTACCACAAGGTGAGTTTGCTGAAGACTATGATGGTGTTTATCGTTTGGTGAAAGTGAATTCGGTCAGTACCAAAATTCCCGCAGAGTGTAAGCGCCAGCAGGTGTACTAAACAGAGTGAGCACCTGTTTGAGCGTTGGTCTTGTTGTGAGGTGCACGGATAAATCATAATGATTTGCCCGTGCATTCTTTTGTTATAAATTACAGCCTGTTATAAATTAAAATCAGCTATCACTGAAAAGCGGCTGAAAATTAAGCTTTATTGTAGAGTCTGTGGGAAATAGCTGCTGAGTAAATGGCTGCTAAGTAAATAGCTCACTGATTTTCCCGCTGCACTGATCCTACTTGTCAAAGTGTCTGAATATACGAATAGAATTCGGTATCACGCTGATAGCCCATTTTTTCGTACAGCGCTTGGGCGGTCGTGTTCTCTACACCGGTTTGCAAAATAATAAAACCTGCTTCGGTTTCCTCACCAAATTGTTTACAACGTGTTAGCAGCGCTTCACCTATGCCTTGCTTACGGGCTGTGGGGGAAACAAACAGATCGTATAAATACCAAATCGGCTTCATCTGCAAAGAGCAAAAAACCGGATACAGCTGGGCAAACCCTACCGGATTTTGCTCTGCATCTTCAGCATAAAAAATAACAGATTGGTTCTGCTCTAGACGGGCATGCAAAAATGCTAGCGCTTGTTTGGGTTGTGGGTCTACATGATAAAATTCGCGGTATTGCACATAGAGTGGAGCCACTTTATCTGCATCGGCAGTGGTGGCACGGAAAATATTTATTTTTGCTTTTTTTTCAGAATGTTGAGATGTGCTCATGGTGTTATCTCGCCTGATGTTGGGGTGGATATAGCAGCCAATCTATTGAGTGAGTAGTACAGGGTATTGCATGCTGCTGTGTTGAATTTAAGCGTGTTGTACAGACTCTTTTTGGAGAAATATCTCTGTGAGGTATTCCTTAATCAGACCATTGCTGCTTTTATAGAGTAGTTAGACAGTAGCAAAAATTTTCCCACCAAAACGGATTTTTAAAACAATGAAACAATAAAATAGGGTCTGCAATATAAAGGCGGAATGAGGGGTTTATACGGGGTTTTGGCGGTACAAAAAAGACGGCCCCGAAGGGCCGCTTGGTGATAGCACGCAGTATTTACAGCACGCTGTTATGGAAAAATGTGTTTAGCGAAAGCTCGGTTGGCTGTATCCGCTTGAAAAAGTCCAACGATTGCCATTTGACCAGTAAATCTCAGGTGTTTGAGTACACTGGCCTTTATCATTAATAAAGCCTGCTCCGTAGAAATTAGCACGGTTGATGTAGCACAAGCCTCGAGCATCATTTTCCAGCGCTGTTACCGTATTACCGATATTTTGCGGGTTATTCAGTGATAACCACTCAAACTGGTTAACGGCAGATTGAATATGTACTTTATCCCCACGCTGGTTTTTGTAGGTGATGTCATTGCCGCCGGTGCAGCGATATTGTTGATTACCGAGTCTTTCAACATAACCGTGCAGAGTACGGGTTTGATCTTCATCGGTAAAAGTGAAGCGGCATAGGGGAAGATCTTCACCTTGTACCGGCATTTTTGCAATAGAGGCTTTATCCAATACGGAGAGATCTTCAAAATTAAATGCTGTTAGATGCGAGAACCAGCCCGATGGAAGCGCTGATGCTAGTGCATTATAGGCATCTTGCTGCCCGATAATTATCGGGCCATTGAGCTGACTAGCCTGCGGATTAACTGGTGTTTGCAAGGTATCAAGTACAGTTTGAGATTGACCATCATCACACACCACACTGATATCGGTTGGATGATTATCTGCTGGTAGGTTCACGTGGAATTTATTGCTCTGATTTTGTGAATGCCGAGCGTTACTCAATGCGATACGCTGCTCTTGGCCATGTTGAGTATTGATAACCAGCATACACTGGCGCTGTGAGCGTTCAGAGTAGGTTTTCACAAAGCTCTGATTAGCGCGGAAACTCCAATTGTTCTTGTTTTTCCATTTAATGCCTTCAACCTGACGGCATTTGTTGTTTTCAATATAACCTGCACCGTAGAAATCGCGGGTATTAAGGTAGCAAAGGTTTTTTTCATCGCCACCTGTTTGCGGTGTATAAGTGACCTGTGTATCACCAAATTTAGAGCGTAAGCTAAATGCGTTTGGCTCAGATGAAATAACATGGCGCTGATTATTGCTACCAGCAAAATAGATATCAGAACCGCCGGTACATTGCTGGGTAGTCGGATCAACATAACCGACAAAATCCATACGGCTGCCAGAAGGAGGGGTGTAATCAAATTTACACAGCAGATACTCACTGTCTGCAACCGGCAGTGTTTGCCAGAGATCGGCCGTTTTTTGTTCCAGTGTTAAAGCTTGATACGAAACCCAACCCTCTGGATGGTTTGTGACCGTACTCGGTTCGGGTTGGCGGTATAAATTCCCGTAATTAGAGTACAGCAGCGGATAAATCTGGCTCGGGTTTTCAGTGAGCGGATCATAAATCCCCAACAGGGTAATCACCGGAACACCCGTTTTTAGGGGGATTGGCTGATCGGTTTCTGCCGTCAGGTAAGTTTGTTGTTCTTCATTCCAGCGTACATAACCGCTCGGGCTGTCTTTATCCAGTTTTAAACCTGCATTTAGCCACTGCTGGGTTTGGCGTGCGGTAGCTTGGTGATGCAACGTGTAACGGCTAACTAGCCCTTGTGCGCTCCCTCCTGCCATAGTGTCGAGTAGATATGTGAACTGATCGGAAAAAGGGGCAACGGTTTCGTTACCGGATGTATTGGTTGAAGGGGCTTTAGTCCAGTTCAAATTACCAATAAAGCGCTGGTAACGGGCATCATATCCCCAACCGGTAAACTGGCTTTGTGTTGAGGCTCTGTCTGGCCAGTGTCCTAGCCCATAATTATGGCCTAATTCATGTGACCACTCATTACCGGTAGTATGTTCAAGTGTGACTTTTCCACCACCGCCACTACCACCATGCACAACATTACCATTTTGGTAAACACCGATACTGGTGTGTGCCGTAATATGGTTAAAATAGCGGTAATAGCTCTGTGAGCTGCCTGCGGTATCAGTAATGCCAAAGTTGGCATTATTAATACCGGTAGAAACTAGCGCTTTACCAATATTTTCGCGCATGTCACCACTGTGCCAACCGCCATCAACATCGCTACGCTCAGTATAAACAGTGCCATTTGGTAGCGTTATTTTAGGGAAATAGCCCATTGTATAGTCGGCCATAACGAGCCGTGATACCGGAATTTTCTGGAAATAGTCAGCAGATAATATTGCTAGCTCTTTTAATACGGTATTTCTATTGCGTGGTTGTGTTAAAAAGCCTAAATCAATATTTTGGATAACCAATTCAGGTGCACCAGAAAATCCAATTTGGTGGGCAGGTAACTCACCGTGACGTTCATCTCCATCAATAAAGCGCAGTGAAAGGCCGGGCTTCATATATTGCCATGCAAGAGGAATACTCCATGCGTTGCGTGCATAGATGACTTTTTGGCGGCCATTATCGGGTTGATCACTCAAAGGTAACGCACTTGGCGGAGACATATTTAAACGTTCAATTAACACGCCTTGCTGATAGATCTCTACCGAGACGCGGTGCAGGTCGTTTTGTTGCTCTGGTGTATCGGTAACAGGGGTGAACATCAGTAATGCATCACGCTCAATCACTAAATTTGGGCGACGCACCTCGGCATTTTGCGCTTTATTGCTGGTGGTAGTGTGAGTTTGTGCAAATGTAACTTGACCGGCCAGATCGCCGGAAAGCTCATTGATGGGGCTTAACGCATCGGTAAAGCCCAGTTGTGCGGCAGATGTACTAAATTCAATACGGCGTGGTTCACTACAGGTATCACCATGGCAAGCCCGAATCTCAAGCTGATATGCAGTTTCAGCCTGCAAACCACCGATATATTCGTTTGGCGCACTGCCTGACCACTCACGTTGCAAGGTATTGTCGGCCTGAGTGCGTAATACCATCGGGTATCGCGTTCCTTCAGTGTGCCCCTCCCAAATGAATGCTGCCCCTGTATCTGAAATACTGCTGATAGCTAACGCTTCAGGGGGAACGGGGGGTTGTTGCTCACTAGCACATTGGCCTAATAGTGACCACTCTTGATAGGCATTCGAATACGATTCCGGATTATGGCCCTGAGTCCACCAATTGGCTTTATATGCGGCATTATTATACTGAGCTTGGTCTCCTCCCCAAAAAATCTGTTCGTTATTCCAAACAGGAAGGGATTTACAATCAATCTCAGCGGCATATAACGGATATACCGTTAACAAAGATAATGAAAGTAAACTCAGTGGTAGTAATTTATGTTTATTCGGGTGTTTATTTGTCTGACTATTTGTGAACAATGAGGTGCTCTCTTTAAATTTCAATAAAATCATTTGTTATTATCTTGTATTTAAATGAGATCGCAATGAATACCTGTCACATAATTATCGTGTGTGATAGTTATCAGTGTTCTTTTCAAAATTACATGTATTAATATTATTGCATATGATATTTGTCTTTTAATTATATGATTTCTTTTTATTTATACTTATTGCGGTGATTTACGTGACAGGAATTTGACTGAGTGTGCTTTTTGTTCTCAATCTGATTTAATTAGTAGCAATTCCATAATAAATTAAGGTGCTCATATTAAACTCTATGAATAACAATATTTTTTCGAAAAATAAGTGCTATTTTAGTTATTGATTAAGATATAGCGCTAGAAGGGCAGTTTTTTGAGGATTTAATGCAGAGCATAAAACAGGTATTCGGGCAGCATAACGCTGCCCGAATTGTGGGTTTAGCCATGAAACTACAAGAAGGTTTCAACCAGCAGAAAGCCGACTGCACTTGCGGTTGAAACACCAATTAACCCCGGCAAAATAAAACTGTGGTTAATAATAAACTTACCAATACGGGTTGTTCCGGAGCGGTCAAAACCGATACAGGCCAGATCACTTGGGTAGGTTGGCAACACAAAATAGCCATAACAGGCTGGGAAAAATGCGACGATCATTTTTGGGTCAACACCCAGTGCTAAGCCCATTGGAGCGATAGCGGTCAGTGCGGCGGCCTGACTGTTAACCAATTTTGAGACTAAAAAGAGTACCAGCGCATAAGTCCACGGGTGGGCAACCACAACATCCGCCAGACTCTCTTTAAGCAAAACCATGTGTGCTTGGAAAAAGGTATCGCTCATCCATGCCACACCAAACACGGAAAATATGGCAACCATTCCTGCTTTAAATACGGCACTGTTTGCTATTTCACCGGGTTTAACTTTGCACAGCATTAAGATGACCGCACCGGCAATCAGCATCATCATCTGAATGGCGATGTTCATTGACAGCATTTTGGTTTTTCCATCACCCAGATCAAATACGGGGCGAAGCTGATCAAATGCGCCAAGCAGCACCACAACCCCAATCGCAGCAAAGAAAATAGCCGTTGCCCAGTAAGACTCTTTTGGGAATGACTCATTAAGCAGCGTGCTGCTACCGCCATAGATATACTCACGCTGCTTAGGATCTTTCAGCTTAGCCTGAAATTCAGGATCATCATCGAGATCTTTACCACGACGCAAACTCCACAGCGCTGCAACCAGCACGCCACACAATGATGCCGGAATCGAGATTGCCAGCAGTGTCAGCATACTGATGGCTTCGCCAACACCCTGTTTCGCTGCAAGAATAGAGAGCAGTGAGACAACCGCCACCGATACCGGGGAAGCACAGATCGCCATTTGTGAGGCCACCGATGCCACCGCCATTGGGCGTTCTGGTCGGATATTCTTCTTAATGGCGATATCAGAGATGATCGGGAACATGGTGTAGACCACATGCCCAGTGCCACACAGGAAAGTCAGTGTCCATGTCGTGAGCGGTGCAAGAATAGTGATGTATTGTGGATGACGACGCAGCAGACGCTCTGCATATTGCATTAGAACATTAAGCCCACCTGCCGTTTGCAGTACAGAAGCACAACCAATAACGGCAAGAATTGTCAGCATAACGCTGACCGGAGGCTCACCTGGCATTAAGCCAAAGACAAAACTGAGTATAAATAACCCGATACCACTGATTAAGCCTAAGCCCATTCCGCCAAATCGGGTACCAACTAATAAACACAATAGAACAACCGCAAATTGTAACGCAATCATAGAACCAATCCCTGATTATGAGTTTTATATAACATTGATATTAAACTAATTTAATTATTATCCCTTTGCAGAGATAAAACAGCGGATGCGATCACCGAACACTGAATAGGAAGGTGATACAGGTTCGATTCTTGATAATCGGTTTACATCAAACAGAGTGTGACTTTCTTTGCGTTTTCAGTTCATTGTAATCTTAAGTTTACGAAATAAGGCTTTATTGCTGGCTTTAGTAATCTTTTCGTTACGAAAATGGATTGAAAAGTTTACGTATATTGGTATTGTGAATGGAAGCACACTTTAGCCTGTGCTGATACGATTGAGAGCTCGGAAATGGCCGTATTGCCTCATGTTGTAATACCAAAGACCAAGGATGATAAAAATGCAGCGAGATCACGTAAATAATGTTCATATCAGCGCCGAACAGGTGATGATTACCCCTGATGCACTAAAAGAGAAATTACCGGCCAGTGAACAGGTTTTGAATCACATTGCCGCATCACGCCAGACAATTGCTGATATTATTCACCACCGTGATCCGCGTTTACTGGTGGTTTGCGGGCCTTGTTCGATTCACGATACCGATGCCGCGCTTGAGTATGCTCGCCGTTTACAAGTGCTTTCCAACCAATTGTGTGATCACCTCTATATTGTGATGCGGGTCTATTTTGAAAAACCACGTACCACAGTGGGTTGGAAAGGGCTTATTAACGACCCTTATATGGATGGCTCTTTTGATGTTGAAGCTGGGTTGCACATTGCCCGATCACTGCTGATTGATTTAAATGAGATGGGCATGCCGCTGGCCACTGAAGCCCTTGACCCGATCAGCCCGCAATATATCGGCGATCTGTTCAGTTGGTCAGCAATTGGTGCACGAACAACAGAATCACAAACCCACCGAGAGATGGCTTCAGGGTTATCCATGCCCGTTGGCTTTAAAAATGGTACTGATGGTAGTCTGAGTACCGCCATTAATGCGATGAAAGCGGCGTCTATGTCGCACCGTTTTATGGGAATTAATCAGGCCGGTCAGGTCGCGTTGTTACAAACACAGGGCAACCCTGATGGGCACGTTATTTTACGCGGCGGAAAAAAGCCGAACTATTCGGCAGAAGATATTGCCTTGTGTCAGACTGAAATGGCCAAAGCAGGTTTGCCAAGTGCGCTAATGGTTGATTGTAGCCACAGCAATTCAAATAAAGATTATCGTCGTCAGCCGGCGGTTGCTGATGAAGTTGTTGCCCAAATTCAAGCCGGTAACCCTGCAATTATTGGTATCATGCTGGAAAGTAATTTACAGGCAGGTAACCAGTCAGCAGAACAACCACGCGATCAGATGGCCTACGGTGTCTCGGTCACCGATGCCTGTATTGACTGGGATTCCACCGAAACACTATTGCGCAGAATCCACACCGGATTAGCCTCCCACCTGAACGTGCGTTAGGTTGCGGACGAAAGAGGAAAGAACATGGTTCCTGAACTGGCACTATTGCGGGATCACATCGATGCGGTTGACCGCGAAATGCTGGATTTGCTCACACGCCGTTTGGCACTGGTGAAACAAGTCGGAGAGGTAAAAAGCCGCCACGGACTACCGATTTATGTCCCCGAGCGTGAAGCCTCGATGCTGGCCGCTCGCCGTGCAGAAGCACAGGCTCTCGGTATACCGCCTGATCTGATTGAGGATATTTTGCGGCGGGTCATGCGTGAGTCTTATTCGAGTGAAAACGATAGCGGCTTTAAAACCGTTAATCCGACTACGCGACCGATTGTGATTATTGGCGGTCGCGGCCAACTCGGTCAGCTGTTTGCGCGCCTGTTTACACTTTCCGGCTATCAGGTGCGTGTGTTGGATAAAAATGATTGGGTGAATGCTGATACCTTGCTTGATGACGCAGCAATGGTGCTTATTAGTGTGCCTATCAGTTTAACGGAGGCCGTCATTGATCGTCTGCAACAGCTTCCGATTGACTGCATTTTGGCCGATCTCACCTCTGTCAAACAAGCCCCGTTACAGGCGATGCTGGCGGTACATCGTGGGCCAGTCGTCGGGCTACACCCAATGTTTGGCCCTGATCTCTCTAGTCTGGCCAAGCAGGTCATCGTTTACTGCAATGGTCGTATGCCGCAGGCTTATCAGTGGTTGCTTGAGCAGTTTCAGATCTGGGGGGCTCGGGTACATGCCATTGATGCCAAACAGCAAGACTGTGCCATGACCCTGCTTCAAGGGTTGGGCCACTTTGCGACCTTTGCCTACGGTTTTCATCTCTCACAGGAAGATGCCGATATTGAGCAATTGCTGGCGCTCTCTTCGCCTATCTACCGTCTGGAGTTGGCGATGGTCGGGCGTTTATTTGCTCAAGACCCACAACTGTATGCTGACATCATCATGGCACAGCCAGAAAATCTGGCCATGATCAAACGTTTTCATCGCCGCTTTGGTGAAGCCATTGCGCTACTTGAGCAGCACGATAAATCGGCATTTATGCAGCGTTTTGGCGATGTAGAGCAGTGGTTTGGTGAGTATGCCCAGCAATTTCAGGCAGAGAGCCGCGTATTGTTGCGTCAGGCTAACGATAATTTGGTGCACCGCAGTTAAATCCAACCGGTGGCACTTGTTAGTTTGGCAGTCTATCGGTTGCCCTGTTTGCAACATAAAACTCCCCGCGCTTTATGGGATCAGTGAATTTAGGGCGGGGAAGATCTTAGCAAGCTAACAGTAAAAGAACATTACGCAATCTGTGTGGGGATCACCGTTTCGGTTGGATAACAGCCAAGCACCTTCAGGTAACGCGTTTGCTGTGTCAGGCTGGCAATGGCAGCCTGCATCTGTTCATCTTGTACGTTGCCCTCTATATCCAAATAAAACATCTCTTCCCACGGATGACCA
>CAMTGL010000054.1 GCA_947071955.1 uncultured Plesiomonas sp. | reverse complement strand
CATCAGCCATCAGCCATCAGCCATCAGCCACAATGCAGTGATATTACGTCTAATAACAACGCCCGCAAGATAGCATCAACACTGTCTTTGGCATCACCAAACAGCATTTGCGTGTTCTCTTTAAAGAACAGCGGGTTTTGTACACCAGCATAACCGGTATTCATAGAACGTTTAAATGCCACAACATTCTGTGCTTTCCACACTTCCAGTACTGGCATACCCGCAATTGGGCTCTTTGGATCTTCAAGCGCAGCAGGGTTCACCGTATCATTCGCACCAATTACCAGCACAACATCAGTATCGGCAAAATCATCATTGATCTCATCCATCTCCAATACAATGTCATACGGCACTTTAGCTTCTGCAAGCAACACGTTCATGTGGCCCGGTAAGCGCCCCGCAACAGGGTGAATACCAAAACGGACCTTCACACCCTTCTCACGCAATTTTTGAGTAATTGCAGCAACAGGATACTGTGCTTGCGCCACGGCCATACCATAGCCCGGAGTAATAATAACCGACGTTGCATTTTTCAGCATGTCAGCCACTTCTTCTGCCGACGTTTCACGGTACTCGCCCATCTCCTGATCATCATCAGAAGGCGCACTATCTGTACCAAAACCACCGGCAATCACACTGACAAATGAGCGGTTCATTGCCTTACACATAATGTAGGAAAGAATCGCACCTGATGACCCCACTAATGCGCCAGTCACAATCAGCAGATCGTTTGCCAGCATAAAACCTGCCGCTGCCGCTGCCCATCCTGAATACGAGTTCAGCATAGAGACAACCACTGGCATATCAGCACCACCAATTGATGCCACCAGATGCCAGCCAAATGCCAGCGCAATCAGTGTCATCACAACCAGTGCAAACGTGCTCCCGCCCGCTTTCAAGAACACCACCAGCAGCAGGAACGAAACAACCAGCGCCGCTAGATTCAGCTTGTGGCGGTGTGGCAACATCATCGGCTTCGAGCTAATTTTGCCGCACAACTTACCAAATGCCACAATCGAACCGGTGAAAGTCACCGCACCGATAAAGATACCGATAAACACTTCGGTTAAGTGGATATTAAGCAGCACGCCCTCGGCAACACCGTGGTCTAGATAGCTGTTAATCCCGACCAGTACCGCAGCCAGACCCACAAAGCTATGTAACACAGCCACCAGCTCCGGCATCTCTGTCATTTCGACACGTTTTGCCAAGCGGATACCGATTGCACCACCAATAACCATTGCCAATAAAATCCAACCCACACTGGCTGAATGTGGCCCTAAAATCGTTGCCACCAGCGCGATACCCATACCGGCAATACCGTACCAGTTACCCGCCTTGGCTGTTTCATGCTTAGACAATCCGGCCAAGCTCATGATAAACAGCACAGCAGCCACAATGTATGCAGCTTGTACCAATCCTTCAGACATGTTCTACCCCTCAGTCCCTTCTAAACATTTTCAACATGCGCTGAGTGACAGTAAAGCCACCAAATATATTAATGCTGGCGATCAGCACCGCAATAAACGCTAAGAATGATACAAACCCGCTGCCTTGACCTATCTGCAACAATGCACCGACCACGATAATGCCGGAAATCGCATTGGTTACCGACATCAGAGGTGTATGCAGAGCATGACTCACATTCCACACCACGTAGTAACCAACCACGCAGGCCAGAATGAATACCGTAAAATGGGATAAAAATGCGGCAGGCGCAGCGTTCGCAATCCATCCAAACAGCACGATACCGGCAGCCATCAGACCATATTTTTTGGCCGGAGAAGTTGGTTTTTCAGCCTCTTTCGGTGCCACTGGCGCAGCAGCCGCTTTTTGTGGCTGTGCTGAAACCTGAATTGCCGGAGGCGGCCATGTCACATCACCTTCACGGATCACAGTAACACTGCGCAAAACCACATCGTCAAAGTCGATATTAATCGTACCGTCTTTTTCTTTGCACAATAGCTTGAGCAAGTTAACAAGGTTTGTACCGTACAACTGAGATGATTGTGTCGGCAAACGGCTTGGCAAATCGGTATACCCGATAATCTTAACCTGATTATCCGTAACGACCACAGTATCAGCCTGTGCCAGCTCACAGTTACCGCCCGTTGCCGCAGCCAGATCAACAATAACGCTGCCCGGCTTCATGCTAGCAACCATCTCCTTGGTAATCAGCGTTGGTGCCGGTTTACCTGGGATCAGTGCCGTGGTGATAATAATATCCACCTCTTTGGCCTGTGCCGCAAACAGCTCCATCTCTGCCTTGATAAAGGCAGGTGACATCACTTTTGCATAGCCATCACCACTACCAGCCTCTTCTTCAAATTCAAGCTCAAGGAACTCAGCCCCCATACTTTGAACTTGTTCTTTCACCTCAGGGCGGGTATCAAATGCACGAACAATCGCACCTAAGCTCCCTGCTGCGCCAATGGCAGCAAGCCCTGCAACACCTGCGCCGATAATCATCACTTTTGCAGGGGGTACTTTACCTGCAGCCGTAATTTGGCCAGTAAAGAAAGAGCCGAACTCATGTGCCGCTTCAACAACCGCACGATAACCGGCAATATTAGCCATTGAGCTCAATGCATCTAAAGACTGCGCACGTGAAATACGCGGTACGGCATCCATTGCCATCACGTTGATTTTACGCTCGGCCAGTTTTGCCATCAGATCTGCATTTTGTGCAGGCCAGATAAAACTGATCAGCGATGTGCCCTCTTTAAGCAGCGGGATCTCTGCTCCTGTTGGCGCATTCACTTTTAAAATGATATCGGAATTCCAAATATCATCGGATGATACGACCTGAGCACCGGCAGCAACGTATGCTGCATCCTCAAAGCTGGCACGAAAGCCTGCGTTTTGCTCTATCGCCACGCTGAAACCTAACTTCAGCAATTGCTCCACCGTTTTCGGTGTAGCAGCTACCCGCGACTCATTCGCGAGCTGTTCCTTTGGTACACCAATCAGCATAGTTATTCCTTGAATTGGCATCGGTTAGCAAAAATAATACTCTACCCCTAATCAGTGAAAAAAGTGACTCACTGATGTGTCAAATCATGACATAACCACAGTGCTATGTATGATTTAACGTGCATTAAGCCTGATATTCCTTCTGATGCAGCATGACATGTCCTCCTTAACACTCAACGTACTTTAGGTTAATCGAAAATAAGAATGGTGAAATATTATTACGCAGTATTCACAACCAAGACGTAACGTCATTCAAATTTTAGAAATTAAATTACTGAAATTAACAGCGATAAGCTACTAATAACAGGTCGAATGAGAAGTTACTGAGTGAATTCACAACAACATGAGGGATAAATAGCAAAATCATGGTTAAATACTCGGCAAAAATGATTTTGCGGCAAGCATTTAACCACAGATAAAAATCACATGAGTACATTATTGCATATTAGCGTTTAACAAGTGCAATCCGGCTGTCGAATAAGTTATCGTTTAAAATCAGCTCATTATTCTCTTGTGAGATATTGAGAGATTGCCGCCCGTCTTCATAAAACAGTACCACTTCATTCCCTTCATAAATATACAGACCACGGTTCGTCTGTAATTTTCCATCTTTCCCAGTACTTTGTGATTCAAACTGGAAATCAGGGTGAAAATTAACCGCAAAATGATTGACCTGCGGCATCACATCAGTACCGCTAATTTGTGCGCTTTGCCATGAGCCAAGCAACTCGCTCGGCGGTAACTTCATAAAAACAATATTGCCCATCACAAACTGATTTTGGCTCAAGCTAAAAGATAAATGCTGCGTGGTATCCCCTTCAGGCAAAAGTGTCAATGCATCACTGTTGATGTCATAGCCCCCCTGCCACACATCATTTTTTCCATCACTGCGTTGCAGTACAAACAAGAACCGGTTATGCGAATCAAAACGGATAGACATGCTGCGGTAGCTTATTTCACCGAGTGTAATATCATCACCTCCGTTTGCCCGCCAGAACCAATCACCAACAATATAGGGCTCATCAAACGCGTTAAGTGACTGATCAAGTTCAGCATAGCTGGGTGTTGAAAAACTCATAATCACTGACAGCGTCAGAGCAGATAGGGGTCGGAGCATAAAACCTCCATTCACTACGCATTGTGCGCAAGAATACGGAACAACCATTATCAGGGAGTCACCGTCACATCCAAGACCCGCTAGCACCTGCACATCCGCTGATAGCTTTGCTGCTGCAAAACCGGTGGCATAGCAACACATCAGTGACCAGAAAAACAGATTGATAAGCTGATATATTCACGTTAGTCATTCCTGACTTTTTTCACCGCAAATATTAAAGAAATAAAGAGAAAAAGAGATATTTTAAATAGCGTGTTGGTAAGAATAGTCGATGAGGATAATAAGAGATTTGAAAGGGTTATCGCGTAAAAAAGCCCCGATATATCGGGGCTTGTGTGGAACTATTCGAAACAAGGCATCTAACATTACATCTGCTTTATAACCACGAATAACAGTGGTGTACAGCATCGTCTGTTATGACGCTTTTTTTACCGTTGCAGACTGATCTTTTGCCAAATCCAATGTGATCTTCACGGTTTCATCCATGTAAGGATCAGGATCTTGATAATCTTTTGGGATAGCATCAAGAGACTTAACCGGTTTTTTCCCTGCACGCACCAAACGCTCATTCACACGTTTCAAACGCAGAGCGTCTTCCTCGTGATTCTCTTTTTGCCGTTCGGCCAGATTCAAGGAGATCTTGTTCTCTTTGGCTTTGAGGATCTTGTATTGCGCGATATCGTCAAGGATATAGGCAAACTCAGGATCTTTTGCAATACGCGCCTGATGCTGTTGCGTTAACACCGTTACAAATGAGGTCGGTGAACCCGCTTTATCAAAGGTCACAGCGTCAATGCTGTCCCACGGCAGTGCATTATCTTCAAAAGACTCGCCCGTATCTGCCGGATCAACGCCGGTTGGCATCACAATATCAGGTGCAACCCCTTTATGTTGTGTACTTCCGCCATTGATACGGTAAAACTTCTGAATCGTATATTGCACATGCCCAAGTGGTTTATCAAACAAATCATAGATATGATTCAGCGAGCGATGCTGCTGCACTGTGCCTTTACCAAAGGTGTTTTCACCCACAATTAAAGCACGGCCATAATCTTGCATCGCGGCAGCAAATATCTCAGAGGCCGAGGCACTGAATCTATCTACCAACACGGTTAATGGGCCGTCATAATATGAGATGCCATCAGTATCTGAATTAACTTTGATACGGCCATAGCTATCGCGCACTTGTACTACCGGCCCTTGAGGGATAAATAACCCACTCAATGCAGTTGCCTCTGTCAGCGCACCGCCACCGTTACCGCGCAAATCAACCACAACACCAGCAACATTTTTATCGCGCAACTCTTGTAAACGCGCCTTCACATCTTCGCTCAAACCGACATAGAAGCTTGGAATGTCAATAACACCCACTTTCTGGCCATTAACCTCTTTCACTGTCGCTTTCGCGGCACGATCTTCGAGGCGAATTTTATCGCGCACCAGAACCACTTCTTTGGCTTTACTGTCTTTCCCAGCTGGCAACACTTGCAAGCGAACTTTACTGCCCTTTGGCCCTTTGATCAGATCAACAACATCATCAAGCCGCCAGCCAATCACATCAACCATCTCTTTTCCGGCCTGACCTACGCCAATAATTTTATCGCCAACGGCAATACTTTTATTGGTAGATGCAGGGCCACCGGCAACAAGTGAGCGGATCACGGTGTAATCGTCATCAGCTTGTAACACGGCCCCTATCCCTTCAAGAGAGAGGTTCATTTCATTATTAAACTGCTCTGCATTACGGGGAGAAAGGTAGCTGGTGTGAGGGTCAATTTCGCGTGAAAAAGCATTCATGAAGGCGGAAAAGACGTCTTCACTGTTGGTTTGTGCTAAACGCCGGATAGCAAAGTTATAGCGCTTGGTCAGTGTTTCTTGGATAGCCGGCCACTCTTTACCGGCCAGCTTCAGACTCAAGGCATCAAATTTGACTTTTTCGTACCACAGCTTATCAAGCTCTGCGGTATTTTTAGGCCACGCTGTTTTGGTTCGATCGATATCGTAAACATCAGTACCATCAAAACGCATCGGCTTATCAAGCAGCGTTAGTGCATATTGATAACGTTCATAACGGCGTTTTTGCGAAAGATTGAATAACGCATAAGCGGTATCGAGCTTCCCCTCTTTTAACTCATTATTGAGGTTATCACGCTGCGCTGAGAATAACGCAATGTCTGATTGCAAGAAAACATTGTGATTGTAATCAAGCATTTTCAGATAACGATCAAAGATCTTATCTGAAAACTCACTGTTTAAATCAAATTGACGATAGTGCGAACGGGTAAAGCGAGCAGTGATCCGCTTTTCCGCTGTAGAGTGTTGCATCTCAGGGGTCAATACGGGAATGCTGCTCAAAGCATATTTCGGCTCAGCAGCCTGCGTCCAGCAGGCCAGCAAAATGCTAGCCGCTGCAGTTACTCGAAACAAATTTTTCATGCCTTGCTTCTGTCTCCGCCTCAGGCGAGCAAATGCTCAGCCCGAACAATCATTGCCAAACCGGAGGTTAGCTGAACACGAGCACCGTCTTTGGCAATTTCCAATACGGTCGCATCCATCAAGCCTTTACCGGCACGCACTTTAATCGCCTGACCAACGCTAAGTTGAGCAATTTCAACGCTTTGTACTTTTACTTCCGCAACGTCAGCTTTAGGTACTGCTACAGGCCGAGAAGGCTTCGGTTTACGGGCTTCGGGTTTACGTGCATCAGCAGCACGCTTGTTCTCTGGACGAGGACGGCGAGCCGCTGGCTTATCACCCTCTTCTTTTTTGGCAGCCGCACGTTTTGCTTTTACGCGTGCTTTTGCTTCTTCTAACTGGGTACGTGCGTGATCAACGTGTTGTTGTTCAAGTTCACCACAATCAGCGCCATCGAGATCGACACGCTGTGCTCCGGCTTTTGCACCGTGCAGGTAACGCCAGCTAGAGGTGTATTGACGCAAAGCTGATCGCAGCTGAGTTTTACTTACTAGCGGGGTATCCCCTAAGTGTGAAACTACGTCTTGAAATATACCAATTTTCAGAGGGCGAGCTTCGCCTTCAAGGATGAAGCATTTAGGGAAACGCTCTGCCAGATAGGCGATAACTTCTTTGCTACTGGTCAGCTTCTGTTGATTTTCCATGAAAAGTCCTGAATTACTACTTTAACGCCGACAGGCGCAGGCATGAACAGGCAGTATTATAGTGCCCTGTTCCATAAAAGCTACGCATCAACGCTTAAGAGTGCACTTAAATCAATGACTATTTTTTCTAAACCCTGTTGATCTTCAATGCTAAAACGTCCGAGAGTCGGGCTATCAATGTCTAAAACCGCCGAATAATGCCCCTTTATCTGCAACGGGATGACTATCTCTGCACGGCTACGTGCATCACAGGCGATATGGCCAGCGAACTGGTGTACATCCTCTATCCGCAGGGTCTGTTGCTGTTGTAGTGCACTTCCACAGACCCCTTTTCCATACGGGATTCGGGTACAGGCTACGCGCCCCTGAAAAGGGCCTAATACCAGCTGTTCTGCTTTTAAAAGATAGAAACCTACCCAGTTGATGTCGAGTAACCGTTCGTTAAGCAGGGCACTGGTATTGGCTAAGATTGCTATCAGATCGGTTTCACCTTCAAGCAAGGCGAACAGATCTCGGTGTAAAATACGGTAAAACGCGGTACGTTCAGACACACTGACTTCACTACACTCAAACATTATAGCCCTTTGTTAATAAATCGTAACACGCAAAATAGGTTATACGGTAATATAGGGTAGGATCAATCCGGAATTCCTTTTTTATGCTTTTATTTGCCCTGATAAGGTCTATTTAATAAAAATAAATTAGTGACTCTCAGCGCAAAAGCCGTAGAACAAATATGTTTTTTCGCCCCTGTGCTCTCTTCCCACAGATACGTTTTTTATTAAAAGAGCTCAAAATACAGGGTGGAATATGAATAACTCCGCAATTTCCTACTGATAACAAGCAAGAGCGCGAACTCCAACACAATCTCGGGTAGAATAACGGCTATGCCAGTGTTAAAAACAACGATGAACAATAAAACCACGCGCTGTGTTTGTTGTGATTATCGAACCCAACTTCCGCCACTTAAACGGAATCAAAATGCGCAGTGTCCACGCTGTATGTCTGTTATTGCATACGGGCGCGATTGGTCTTTAAACCGTTTAGCTGCCGTCGCCCTTGCCATTTTAATTCTGATGCCACTGGCCTTCACTCGACCTCTGCTTGAGATTAATCTGTTTGGTGTAGATATTACCGCCTCTGTGTGGGAAGGGATTTGGCAAATGGCATGGCAGGGTTTTCCTGTTACGGCTACGCTGGTGCTGTTTTGTGCCATTGTTGCCCCGCTTCTGTTTGCCGGAGGGATATTCTACCTGTGGCTTGCCCGACGGTTTGGCGGCTCACTACGCCCCTGCTTACTGGTACTAGGTAAATTGCACGAATGGGCGATGTTGGATGTATACCTTTTGGCTCTGGGAGTCACTGCATTTAAAATCCGAGATTATGCTCAGCTCAGTGCCGGATTTGGCTTATTACCCTTCTTTTTTCTGGTGTTGCTGTTTACGCTGCTGCTGATTCATTTTAATGCTGCACAACTTTGGCAACGCTACTATCCACAGAAAATAGCAGTACCACAAAAAATAGCCAATAGCGTGCTACAAGCAGATCCCGTTGATTTTTGCGTATATTGTCACTATCACGGAGAGCCTAACTCGGCAGGCCGCTGCCCGCGCTGTTTAATGAAAATGCGCTACCGCTATAAGCAGAGTTTACAAAAGGCGTGGGCCGCAGTGCTGGCTGCAATCATTATGCTGCTTCCCGCCAATTTTTTACCCATCTCTGTGTTGTATGTACGCGGTACTCGGGTAGAAGACACTATCATGTCTGGAATTATCACGCTGGTACAGTCAGACAATATCCCGATTGCCACGATTGTCTTTGTGGCCAGTATTTTAGTACCGCTCACCAAAGTGATGGTCATGCTCGCTCTGCTAGTGTCGGTACAATTCAATTTACGTGGTTATAAACGCCAGCGCTTAGCGCTATTTAAATTTGTTGCGGTGATTGGCCGCTGGTCAATGCTGGATCTGTTTGTTCTGGCGCTGATGATGTCTTTGGTTGATCGCGATCAGATCCTTTCGTTTACCTTAGGCCCGGCGGCGTTCTTTTTTGGTGCTGCAGTGTATCTGACGATGATAGCTGCGGAATGGTTTGATACCCGTTTAATCTGGGATGTTCATGCAAAAGACTAATACTCCATTATCTGAACCTGAGATGGCGACAGTTAAAACCAAACGCCGTATCTCGCCGTTCTGGATTTTACCGATCATTGCCGTGACGATTGCGTTGAGCTTGGTTTATTACACGCTGCGTGAACAGGGTGAACAGATCACCATTCACTTTAGCTCTGCCTCGGGGATAGTGCCAAACCGTACGCCAATTCGCTTTCAGGGGTTGGAGGTAGGTATGGTGCGAAAAGTCACGCTGGCAACCGATCTGAAAGGCGTGACCGTTACAGCGGATATTTATAGTCAGGCATCAGACACGTTGCATCAAGACACGCAGTTTTGGTTGGTCACTCCCAAAGCCTCATTTGCCGGTATTTCCGGTTTAGATGCACTGGTTTCAGGTAATTATATCAATATGCTACCCGGCAGTGGGGCATATGCCAGTACCTTTACCGCACTCTCTACGCCACCACGCTACCGTGAATATAACGGTGATTTACAAATTCACTTGAAAACCGAAGATTTAGGTTCTCTGTCAACCGGATCACAGGTGTATTACCGTAAAATACCGGTAGGCAGTGTGAATGATTACCGTATCGCCGCCGATAATGAAGGAGTGATCGTTGATATTCTGATTGAAAAACGGTTCGCACATTTGGTGAAAGCCAACTCACGTTTTTGGAATACCAGCGGCGTACAAGCCGATATCAGCCTTGCAGGAGCATCAATTAAGTTAGAAAGCCTCAATGCGCTGATTAACGGAGCAATAGCTTTTGACTCTCCAGCCAGTGGTGCAGAAGCCAACGATGATTCAACTTACCCTCTCTATCCGGATCTGGCAGCCAGCCAGCGCGGGCTAAAAATTGCGTTAACATTTCCAAGTGCAAACGGGCTAAAAGCCGGTAGTACACCGCTGATGTATCAGGGGCTAAAGGTGGGCGTATTAACCGATCTGACGCTGGATAAAAAAGGCTCTGTTGCCGGAGTGATGGTTGTTGATCCCTCAATTAAAGAGTTATTACGTACCGATACACATATCAAGCTTGAAAAGGCCGCATTTTCACTGGCAAACCCTGCGGGTATTAGCAGTTTACTTACTGGGCCGACATTGCAGCTTATCCCCGGAGAGGGCTCACCGGTTAACCAGTTTACGGTGTTAGATGAGAGCCAAATTCTGCAACAAACAGAAGGTGCTCTGACGTTATCACTTGAAG
>CAMTGL010000053.1 GCA_947071955.1 uncultured Plesiomonas sp. | reverse complement strand
ACCAAAACCGTCATAACCGCCCTTCGCAACCAGCTTATTCTGGCCGTGCAGAGTCAAATCAACAACCGAATCGCCTGTCTCTTCATCAACGGCACGTGTCCCTACCGGTACTTTCAGAGTGATATCTTGGCCACGCTTACCGGTACAGTTACTGCCCCGACCATTCTCGCCACGTTCAGCGCGGAAGCTGCGCTCAAAGCGGTAATCAATCAGGGTATTTAAGTTTTCATCAGCAATGATAAATACATCACCGCCATCACCGCCGTCGCCACCATCTGGGCCACCTTTCGGGATATATTTCTCACGACGGAAGCTGGCACAGCCATTACCGCCATCACCAGCATCAACGCGAATTACCGCTTCATCGACAAACTTCATGATCGTCTCCGTGCAAAAGTGCAAACCGGGTTATTTCACGCCCGCTGCCGGTGCTCTCACAGCACGTTGAGGCAGCAGACGGTGGCCGATCGCAGAAAACATGGCGCCGGCAACCACCACCAACGCACCAAGATAACCCAGCATATTCAGCGGAGCGGCGGCAAATTGTGCCGGAGCCCACATACTCAATAGCTCTAAAAACAGTATGGTGAACAGTGGCGCTAACGTCACTATTGCACTCACTTTAGCCGAATCCCACTTCGCCATGGCTTCTGCAAATGCACCGTATCCAACCAGTGTATTGATACAGCAAAATGCCAGCATTGCCCACTGACGTGCATCCATCGCTAACGCCTGTTGCGGTTGTGCTACTGGTGAAAACAGTAAGGCACTGAGCACATACAAGGTCAATAAAATCTGTGGGGAGGAGAGACGACGCAATAAAACCTTTTGTGCCAAGCCGTACACGACCCAGACTAACGCGGCAACCACTGCCAGTAGCACTCCTAATGTATAGGTGCTTAAACTGGTGAACAGCTCATACAGCCGTGCATTGAAAAACAACAACATACCGCCGACCAGCAGCAACAGACCAATCACCTGATGCCGTTGTAGCTGCTCTTTTAACACCACAACACTGGCTATCAGCAACAACACCGGAGCGAGTTGAATGACAACTTGTACGACCGCCGGGCTGAGAAATTGCAACGCACTGTTGAATAAGAGGAAATTACTGGCAAGCCCAAGGGTTGCAGCCAGAATCAACCACCGATAATGTCGCCACAATAGCGCAGGTGAGGGTAAATTACCGCGAACAGCCAGCCAGATACCTAATCCAATCGCTGCAGTGGTAAAACGAAACCACACAATGGTGTAGGGATCGACAACTTCCAACGCCTGTTTCATGGCAATGGGCAGTGCACCCCAAAAAATGGCGGTCAGCAGCGCCAGAAAGAATCCCAGCATAGCGTGCTGTCGCATCATATGGCTCCCGATAGCTGATATAAAAAAGCCCCGCAACTGCGCGGGGCTCTTCCTGTGAACCGGTCAAGGCCAGTAATTAGTCAGCAATGATGCTTACATATTTACGGTTGTTAGGGCCTTTAACTTCAAACTTCACTTTACCGTTAGCAGTTGCAAACAGAGTGTGGTCTTTACCACAACCCATGTTTACACCAGCGTGGAACTTAGTACCACGCTGACGAACGATGATGTTACCTGCCAGAACAGATTCACCACCGAAACGCTTAACACCTAGGCGTTTGCTTTCGGAATCGCGGCCGTTACGTGTGGAACCGCCAGCTTTTTTATGTGCCATTTGTCCGTTCTCCTAAACTTAAGCGCTGATAGCTGTAATTTTGATTTCAGTGAACCACTGACGGTGGCCCTGCTGCTTACGGCTGTGCTTACGACGACGGAACTTAACGATCTTAACTTTGTCGCCACGACCGTGAACTACAACTTCAGCTTTAACCATACCGCCGGCTACGAAAGGTGCACCGATTTTAATATCTTCGCCATTGGCGATCATCAGTACTTCTTCGAATGCAACTGATTCACCAGTTGCTACGTCCAGCTTCTCCAGGCGAATGGTTTGGCCTTCGCTTACTCGGTGTTGCTTACCACCACTTTGGAAAACCGCGTACATATAAAACTCCGCTCTTTTTCGGCACCGCAGACTCGATCTTATAAGTCAATTTGGGTGCTCAATAAAACTATTCAATAGGGCGCGAATTCTACGCAAAAAGCAGCTCAATGACAAGAGCTCTTCTGGCAATATCGGAGAAAAATTCTCCAACTTGCCCTTGCGCGTTTCCGTTCCTCGTTTTTAAGGTACAATCCATGCAGACAAGGTTTTATTATGGACTGATCTTCCCCCTATGATAACAAAATTAGAAGACTGACGGACTATGAAGCTTGAAGAGATTCGCGCCTTAAGCAATGCCGACATGGAAAATGTGAATGCGGCCATTTTGCAGCAACTCAATTCAGAGGTCGCACTGATTAATCAGCTCGGCTATTACATTATCAGCGGAGGGGGAAAACGGATCCGGCCAATGATCGCAGTTTTAGCTGCACGCGCACTGAATTATCAGGGTGATGGGCATGTTACCGCTGCGGCATTTATTGAATTTATTCATACAGCCACCTTGCTGCACGATGATGTGGTTGATGAGTCAGATTTGCGTCGAGGTAAAGCCACTGCAAATGCAGCATTTGGTAATGCAGCCAGTGTGTTGGTTGGGGATTTTATTTACACCCGCGCATTTCAGATGATGACCAGCTTAGGTTCACTGCGAATTTTAGAGCTAATGGCAGCAGCCACCAACGTGATTGCTGAGGGTGAAGTACAGCAGCTAATGAACTGCAATAACCCTGATATCACCGAGCAAGATTACATGCAGGTGATTTACAGTAAAACGGCGCGGTTATTTGAAGCGGCTGCACAGTCATCGGCGATTTTAGCCAATGCCAGTGATGAGCAAGAGTGTGCCATGCGTGATTATGGCCGTTATCTTGGTACTGCTTTCCAATTGATTGATGATCTGCTCGATTACAGTGCCGGTGAAGAGCTGGGTAAGAATCTGGGCGATGATCTCAACGAAGGCAAACCTACCCTACCGTTGCTGCATGCTATGCAGCACGGCAATGCTGAGCAATCAGCGATGATCCGCCATGCTATCGAAAAAGGTAATGGCCGTGATTTGCTTGAACCAGTCCTTGAGGCGATGCAACAGTGTGGTTCACTTGAGCACACCCGCTTACGTGCGGAAGAAGAGGCCGATAAAGCAATTCACGCACTAGCATGCATTCCGCCAAGCCCGTACCGCGAAGCACTGGAAGGGTTGGCACATCTGGCGGTTTACCGCAGCCATTGATTCGATGGATCAGCCCAATCATTTTTTGATCCCGTGATTAGTTGATCCTGTTATTGGTTGATCCTTCGATCAACACAAGCCGTGCGGCACACGCACGGCTTGTAGCAATATGCCTCAGCTAGATTATGCTCATGATCACGCTATTTACGTATGAAAATACGCTAGGTGATCTATTCGCTAACCTCTTAAGATCGGTATTGGCGTAAAAAGATCTGCGCTGATCGTATCTGATCGGGCTAACCACCTTCCTACACCGTAGTTCGGTATTTTTATGTTACCGTTTTTATTATTACGCTGTTATTACACTCCTGCTTTTACATTATGGCTTTTACACTATAGTAAAGAAGCTTATAAAAAAGGCTGCACAATCGGCAGCCTTTATTGACAACATTACGTGCCCGATTAACGGTTAGCCGTTAACAAATGCTTCACCCAATGCAATTTCATCACGCAGAGTTGGTAGCATGCTCTCAAGGGCATTTTGTTCAAACGCACTGAGTGCACCAATCGGTAAATACTCTTCAATACCGTTAGGGCCTAGCACAACTGGCTGTGCAAAAAAGCGTGAGTATTGCCCGTCACCTTCTACATAAGTGCACTCAACAATTCCCTTCTCACCCTGCATAGCACGCAGCAGCGACAAACCAAAGCGTGCCGCAGCCTGCCCCATAGAGAGGGTTGCTGAACCGCCACCAGCCTTTGCTTCAACCACTTCAGTACCGGCATTTTGAATACGTTTGGTCAGCGCGGCAATTTCGTCATCACTGAAAGTAACACCTTCAATTTGTGATAACAGAGGCAAAATAGTCAGCCCTGAATGGCCACCGACAACGTGAACATCCAGATCCTGTGGCTGCTTATTTTTCAACTCGGCCACAAAAGTATTGGAACGGATCACATCGAGTGTAGAGATACCAAACAGTTTCCGCTTATTGTAAACACCGGCTTTTTTCAGCACTTCTGCCGCAATAGCAACCGTGGTGTTAACCGGGTTGGTGATAATACCCACACATGCAGTAGGGCATACAACAGCCACTTTTTCGATCAAGTTACGCACAATACCGGCGTTAACATTGAACAGATCTGAACGATCCATACCCGGCTTACGCGCGACGCCTGCAGAGATCAGCACAATATCAGCACCTTCCAGTGCAGGGCTTGGATCTTCGCCAGAGAAACCTTTGATCTTGACTGCTGTAGGAATGTGACTGAGATCCACTGCAACACCCGGAGTCACGGGGGCAATGTCATACAGGGAAAGATCAGAGCCTGCTGGAAGTTGAACCTTCAACAGCAGAGCCAGAGCTTGACCGATGCCGCCTGCAGCACCTAAAACCGCAACTTTCATCCTTAATGCTCCTTGTAAAATCCTATTGTGTTGGGTATCAAGATGACTAGACACTAATCCAACATCAAACTAAACACAATCTGTTAACACACAGATTGAGAGTTAGCGCAAAGCTGGCTCAATGTTGCGTCATATACCGATTTAATTCTATTTCGGTTGTACGGGCAGCGCCGGAAAATAGCGCTGATGTAACGCAGCCAGCGAACCATCGGTACGCATAGCATCCAGTGCATTATCCAGTTCACGCTTTAAAACATGGCTCTGTTTTGGTAACGCAATTCCCAGCCCCTGTCCGAAATAATCACGTGAGGTGTAGGCGTGCCCCAAAATTTTCCACTGACTCTCTTTATGTTGATTCAGCCAGTTCAAGGCAACGGCCTGATCGGTAAACACCGCATCAATATTTCCAGCAATCAGATCAGAAAAGGCCTCTTGATAACTGGCATAGGGCAAAGGTGTAATCTCTTCCCCTAAATGACCATCTACCACAAAATTCATCAACGTTGTGCCAGTTTGTACCCCGACTAAGCGCTCTTTGAGCACATCTGGACCCGCCACATTATCAGCATTAACCACCAATACAGCGGCATTATCCAGATAAGGCTGGGTGAAATTCATCAGTTGTAAACGGGTGTTATTGATATCTAGCGCAGCAATGGCAGCATCATATGCACCAAGGCGCAATCCGGATAGGATCGTGTTAAAGGGCTGTTCAATGAACTCACAACGGCGTTGCAAACGATCACACAATGCCATCGCCAGCTCAATATCAAATCCGGCTAATTGCCCCTGTTCATTATGGTATTCAAAAGGGGGATAAGTCGGATCGGTAGCAAAACGAATAGAAACTGACTCATCTGCCTGCACGAAAAAGCAGCACAGGAAACTAATTGAAACAAGAAAACGCGCCATTTTACACCTTATGCACACAATCTCAGTTGTTTGAGTATTGAAAATAAATGAATTTTTATGCAGTATGAGCGCTGTTTTTTTGCATTTTGGAGCCCATAATGCGTAGCCCAGATAAGCAAGAACAACTCATTCGTGCGTTTAAAGCGCTTCTAAAAGAAGAGAAGTTCAGTTCGCAAGGTGAGATCGTTCAAGCATTATTAGATCAAGGTTTTCGTAATATAAACCAATCTAAAGTATCACGCATGCTGACCAAATTCGGTGCGGTACGTACACGCAATGCGAAGATGGAGATGGTTTATTGTCTGCCAGCAGAGCTTGGTGTTCCAACCACTTCCAGCCCATTGAAAAATCTGGTTCTTGATGTTGATTATAACAACGCACTGATTGTTATACACACCAGCCCCGGCGCGGCACAGTTAATCGCGCGAATGCTCGACTCGCTCGGTAAAGCGGAAGGTATTCTCGGCACGATTGCCGGTGACGACACCATTTTTATTACGCCTTGCCGCACCATTGAAATTGAAGTTTTATACCACTCAGTTCTGGAGCTATTTGAACAGCACGAGTAATAACTACCGTCATTAGTTTTGAAGCAAAAAAGCCCGTTAGGGCTTTTTTGCTATGGCCAACTGATTGAACGCCAACCTACTCTCAAACATCAACTATTTTCATTGGTTTAATCACGCCAATAAGCTGGGGACATCAGCACCAAGAAGGGGAAAATCTCCAGTCGGCCAAACAGCATTGCTAGCATCATCACGTATTTTGAGGGCTCTTTAAGGCCACTAAAATTTGAACCTGATGCGCCATAACCAATACCCATGTTATTGATACAACCGGCAGTAGAGCCAATAGCGGTATCAAGGGTTTCACCAAATGCGGTCAGTAAGAAGACAAAAATCAGCGTCATCATGACATACAAAAAGAAAAAGCCGAGTACAGCCAACCCTTGGCGATCATGAATCGGTTTGCCCGCCATTTTCAGTGATACAACCGAACGCGGGTGGATCAGTAGTTTGACCTCTTTGACACTTTGCGCAATCAGTACCAAGATCCGCAGGGCTTTGATCCCGCCACAGGTTGACCCGACACATCCCCCAAAAAAGCTGGCACCAATCAGCAAAAAAGTAACATCAACCGGCCAATCTGGATAACCGGCCGTGCCTAATCCGTTATCGGTCATCACCGACATAGACTGGAAAAAACCATGATAAAAAGAGGCCCACAAATCAAAGGTATTTGAACGGTATAACCCCCAGACCGTGTAAGCAACCACACAAAAACAGACCAGAATATATAATCTGAATTCTGGGTTGCGGCTGATCACTTTAATATTACGGCGCTGAAATGCGATAAAGTAGAGTGCAAAGTTAATACCGGCCAGAATAGAGAATACACCGGCAACCAGCTCAACGCCGGCGCTATTAAAATAAGCCACACTTTCGGTATAAGTAGAAAATCCCCCTAACGAGATAGTGGCAAAAGCGTGGCAAATAGCATCAAACCACCCCATCCCCACAGCTCGAAAACTGAAGATACAAGCAAATGTCAGCGCGCAATAGACGACCCACAGACTCTTAGCGGTATCCACAATACGTGGAGTCATTTTCTCATCTTTCATCGGCCCGGGCATTTCCGTTTGAGCCAGCATTCCGCCTACACCAATAAAGGGAAGTACGGCAATGGCTAAAACGATAATCCCCAACCCGCCAAAAAAGTTCAGTTGAGCGCGGTAATACAGCAAGCTTTTCGGTGCATTGGTAACATCACTTAAAATCGTCGCACCGGTTGTGGTAATACCTGAGATGCTTTCAAACAGCGCATCGGTCAGGCTAATATCCACCCCTTTTAGCATCACCATCGGCAAGGTGCTGAAAAATGAAAACACCAGCCAAAATATCAATACCACTAAATAACCGTCTTTTGTCCCCAACTGTGACTTATTATTTTTCGTCCAATAGTAGGTCATCAAACTTAATAATAGGGATATGACAAACGATTTAAAGTAAGCGGCTGATTCTCCATCGCCCTCATAAATAGCAACAAATATCGGAATAATAAATGTGACGGAATAAAGCGCTAACAAATAGCTATTTATCTTTAAAATCGCCTTGAATTTACCGGCTGTAATCATGCAAAAACCTTACTCTATTTCAGGCAATTAAAGCGTAATACGAAAATAACCTATTCAAACTGCCTCTCAAAACTCCGCGATAACAGCGGGCGATTCTGACAGGCCTATTCAGGGTGCAGCAGTCGATCCTACCGCACAAATTGCTTAGCGCCAATCCCACAGAGAACAGCAAACGGCTCTTCTTGTACGTAAATGGCCTAGCAAATGTGCGGCTCGCCACAAAAATGCGATTTACCTCGCAGAAAGGTGCTCAAGTGCAGTCAGCAACTTTTGGTGAATACCACCAAAACTGCCATTGCTCATCACTAAAATATAGTCACCCTCTTTGGCAGTACGCATGATCATGGTGACTAACGCATCGACATCCGCAGCCCAGTGCGCTGGCTGTACACACGCTTCTGCTACGTCAGTGACCATCCATGGAATATTGGTAGGTTGTAGCAGGAAAACTTCATCAGCACGCCCCAAAGCGGGCGCCAAATCCTGCTTTTGTACACCCAGCTTCATGGTATTAGAGCGTGGCTCAAGTACGGCGAGAATACGGGCTGTACCACCAATTTTAGCGCGTAACGCCGATAACGTGGCAGTGATTGCCGTCGGGTGATGGGCAAAATCATCATACACAGTCACGCCTGACACACAGCCTTTGAGCTCTAAGCGACGGCGTGCATTGATAAACTGGCTTAATGCAGCACAGGCATAAGCAGGCTCAACCCCTACATGGCGGGCGGCGGCAATTGCCATCAGGCCATTGTGCATATTGTGCTCACCTACCAAGCCCCAGTGCACTTCGCCGACATACTGCTGATCAAGCTGAACACTAAATTGTGCCGCATCATGGCTCAGTTTTTCGGCCTTCCATTCACCGTTTTCACCGGTGCTTTCAACTTCGCTCCAGCAGCCCATATTCAGCACCGCTTTGACGTTGTTATCATGCTGCGGCACGATCAATTTTCCGTTGTTCGGCACAATGCGAACCAAATGGTGGAACTGTTTTTGGATCGCATGCAGATCATCAAAAATATCCGCATGATCAAACTCAATGTTATTGAGGATCAACGTACGCGGGCTGTAGTGCAGGAATTTCGAGCGCTTATCAAAAAAAGCACAATCGTATTCATCAGCTTCTATCACGAAAAACGGGCTGTTACCCAACCGAGCTGACACATCAAAATTTCCCGGCACACCGCCAATTAAAAATCCGGGCTCATAACCACAGTGCTCTAAAATCCACGCCAGCATGCCTGCAGTGGTGGTTTTCCCGTGTGTACCGGCAACTGCCAGCACCCAACGATCACCTAACAAATGATCATGTAGCCACTGTGGGCCTGAGGTGTAAGGCAAATTGTTTGCCAACACATATTCAACACATGGATTACCGCGTGACATGGCGTTGCCAATCACGACACAATCAGGCTGTGGGGTTAACTGAGCAGGATCGAATCCTTGAATAATATCAATGCCTTGCTCTTGCAATAAGGTACTCATTGGTGGATAGACGTTATTGTCAGAACCGGTCACGGTATGGCCCTGCGCACGCGCTAATAGAGCTAATCCGCCCATAAATGTGCCGCAAATGCCTAAAATATGAATATGCATAGCTAACTGTTCTCACCCTCATGATTTATCGTGCATTCTACTCTCGTCTGCAAAAGAGAGGAAATCAGGCTGTCAAAGTGCGGAAATGTTCGACAGCGCAGGATATTTTTTATCATTATCGCTAAAATTGTGAACAGGTACGCAAACGTTTGGTTTGAAGACCCTCGTGCTGTATCACTGTACGCCTACTCACATGATAAATAATCAGGAAGATGACAATGAAAACACTTGGCGAATTTATCGTCGAGAAACAGCAGGATTTTCCCCATGCAACGGGAGAGCTGACTTCTCTGCTGGCCGCAATCAAACTGGCCGCAAAAATTATTCATCGCGATATTAATAAAGCCGGTTTGGTAGATATTCTGGGTGCTAACGGCCTTGCCAATGTGCAGGGTGAAAGCCAAATGAAGCTAGATGTTTATGCCAATGATAAGTTAAAAGCCGCACTGCAAGCACGCGGAGAGGTAGCCGGTATCGCCTCAGAAGAGGAGGATGATATTGTTATCTTTGAAGGTGATCGCGGTTGTAATGCCAAGTATGTGGTGTTGATGGATCCGCTAGATGGCTCATCAAACATTGATGTGAACGTGTCGGTCGGGACTATTTTTTCAATCTACCGCCGTATCACGCCAACAGGAACACCGGTAACACGCGAAGATTTCTTGCAATCTGGCAATCGGCAAGTGGCTGCCGGTTATGTGGTTTATGGTTCATCTACCATGTTGGTATACACCACTGGCCGTGGGGTACATGGCTTTACTTATGACCCGAGTCTGGGTGTTTTTTGTCTATCGCACGAAAATATTCGTATCCCGCAAAATGGGGTGATTTATTCGATCAACGAGGGCAATTACATCAAATTCCCGCAGGGCGTAAAAAAATACATTAAGTATTGTCAGGATCACGACACCGCCAGCAAACGCCCCTATACCTCACGCTACATCGGCTCGTTGGTGGCAGATTTTCACCGCAATATGCTCAAAGGCGGGATCTATATCTACCCAAGTACAGCCAATAGCCCAAAGGGAAAATTACGTTTGCTGTATGAGTGCAACCCGATGGCATTTCTCGCCGAACAAGCAGGAGGAAGAGCCAGTGACGGTACGCACCGCATTTTGGATATCGTTCCCAGTGAACTGCATCAGCGTGTGCCTTTTTTTGTCGGCTCACAGGCGATGATGGATGATGCCGAGCGTTTTATGCGTGAATATCCGGATAATGCCTAATCAGATTCAGGCTGAATGGCTCTCTAAATGAGAGCCGGTGTCTGTATGAAAGTGAATATCTGAAATGCAGTGTCTAAA
>CAMTGL010000052.1 GCA_947071955.1 uncultured Plesiomonas sp. | reverse complement strand
AAATATTACTTTAGTGCTTAAAATAAATGCATTTTTAATGTTTTAACTCTTTACGTTACCATATCCATGAGACATTTTTTACTTTGTGTAATTACTTTATTGTCTGAAATATTTATTTTGTGAAGCTGATTGCGATTTTTAACGGGCTAACGGTGTGATCTAGCTAAAAGAAATGATACGTAGTGCTGTTTGCGCTTGTTTTAATCTGACAACCGTCAAACAATACGCCGACTTTATTTTCTATTATGTCATTAGGTTACAACAGAGCTTTCAATCTGCCATGTCAGTGGCAAACAAAGAATGTAACGATAATAAACTCACTCAGGAGCACAGACTCACATGATAAAGGATGCCTTTGCTGGCCTACAAAAAGTAGGTAAAGCGTTGATGCTACCCGTATCGGTTTTACCGGTTGCGGGTATTTTGCTCGGTGTTGGTGCCGCCAACTTTAGTTGGTTGCCAGAGATAGTCTCTAACATTATGGAGCAGGCAGGTGGTTCTGTATTTGGCCAAATGCCATTGTTGTTTGCTATTGGTGTGGCATTAGGTTTTACCAATAACGACGGTGTTGCTGCGTTGGCAGCAACGGTTGGTTACGGTGTGATGGCCGCAACGCTGACCGTTATGGCCGGTGTTATGGGTGTTGAGAAAATAGATACCGGTGTGCTTGGTGGTATTCTTGCCGGTGCGCTAGCGGGGTATATGTTTAACCGCTTCTATCGGATTCAATTGCCTGACTATCTTGGCTTTTTTGCCGGTAAGCGTTTTGTACCTATCATTACAGCGTTCAGCTGTATTGGTTTAGGTGTGATTTTGTCTGTGGTATGGCCTCCGGTAGGTGCTGCTATTCAGGCATTCTCTAACTGGGCTGTACACCAAAACCCTGCCTTGGCATTTGGTATTTATGGTGTTGTTGAGCGTTCATTGATTCCGTTTGGTTTGCACCATATCTGGAACGTACCGTTCTTCTATCAAGCAGGTGAAACCTGTGTTATCAACAGTAAAGTTGTTGCTGCTATTACCGCAGAGCCTGCATGTTTGGCTGAAGGTGGTAAGTGGATTACTGGTGAAATCCAGCGTTACCTGATGGGTGACCCAACTGCCGGTAACATGGCGGGTGGCTATATGTTTAAAATGTGGGGTCTGCCTGCTGCGGCTATCGCCATGTGGCATACCGCGAAACCTGAAAACCGTGCAAAAATTGGCGGTATCATGATTTCAGCGGCGCTGACTTCATTCCTGACCGGTATTACTGAACCGATTGAATTTGCGTTCATGTTTGTTGCTCCTGTGCTGTATATCATTCACGCTCTGTTGGCCGGTTCAGCGTATGTTCTGCTGATTTTGCTGGGCATGAAGCACGGTATGACATTCTCACACGGTGCAATTGACTTTGGCTTGTTCTATCACCTGTCTACAAATGGTTGGATGTTCTTTATTGTTGGCCCAATTTATGCCGCAATTTACTACATTGTTTTCCGTGTCGCGATTGTGAAATTGGATCTGAAGACGCCAGGCCGTGAAGATGAAACTGCTGTAAGTACTACTGCATCGGGTTCTGAAATGGCGCAAGCACTGGTTGCAGCGTTTGGCGGTAAGCAAAATATTACCAGCCTAGATGCTTGTATCACTCGCTTACGTGTAGGCGTTGCTGATGTAGCGAAAGTTGACCAAGCTGGCCTGAAAAAGCTGGGTGCTGCGGGTGTAGTTGTTGCTGGCTCAGGTGTGCAAGCAATTTTCGGTACTAAGTCAGACAACCTAAAGACAGATATGGATATTTACATGAGTAGCAACTAATGTTGCTAACTTCACTTTATCCGTTGAGAGATAAAGTGAGTATGTAAGTGTTGTATCAGTACAAAAAAAGGGAGCTTTCGCTCCCTTTTTCTTTTTTTCTTTTTATGTACGTTTTAAGTACGTACTGACTTTTTAGATTGCTCTGTATTGATTGTTGTCCAAGAGATTAACGGCGGTTAAAACCAATACGCTGCCCAGGGCGTGCGTTGGTATGCGCTGCATTATGGAAAACAATTTCACCATTGACGAAGGTGGTATCTATGCGAGCAGGGAAGGTGTGACCTTCAAAGGGTGACCAGCCACACTGATAGAATAAATTCTCTTTATTCACGCTAAAGTGTGTATTTTGATCGACCAGCACCAAATCAGCCCAGTAGCCTTCACGCAGATAGCCTCTGTCTTGCAGTTGGAAGCGTTCAGCCACCGCATGGCTGGTTTTTTGTACTAACATTTCAAGGCTTAATGCACCTTGTTTGTACAGATCAAACAGTGCGAGCAGAGGGTGTTGAACCAACGGCAGGCCTGATGGCGCATTAAAATAGGTGTTCTGCTTTTCATCCCATGTATGAGGGGCGTGATCGGTGGCGATAATATCAATAACTCCCCGACGCACTGCATCTTGCAAGGCCAGCTGATCTTCACGTGCTTTGACTGCTGGATTACATTTCAGCAAGTGGCCTAACCGATCGTAGTCTTGCTCATTAAAAAAGAGGTGATGTACACAAGCTTCAGCAGTAATTTGTTTGTTACGCAGCGCTTCTAGCGTTGGAGCGGCTTCAAAAAGTGCCAGCTCTTCTTTGGTCGTGATGTGTAAAACATGCAGGCGAGTACCGTGTTTTTTCGCCAGCTCTACGGCTAAAGTCGACGATTTTAAACAAGCTTCAGTAGAGCGAATCCGGCCATGTTCACGGGCGGGAACATCATCGCCATAACGTGCGCGATACTCATCTTCCAGCAGTTTGATGGTTGGCGTATCTTCACAGTGGGTGGCGATGAGCACGGGGCTTTCAGCAAAAATCGCGGCCAGTGTATCGGCGTTATCGACCAACATGTTACCGGTAGATGCACCCATGAAGATTTTCACACCACAGGCTTGCTCTGGTGCAAGGCGGCGAATTTCATCAAGGTTATCGTTGGTAGCGCCAAGGTAGAAGCTGAAGTTGGCAATAGAAGAGAGGGCTGCCCGTGAATATTTGTCTTCGAGCGCTTGCAGGTTGGTGGTTTGTGGATTGACGTTTGGCATCTCCATATAACTGGTGCCACCCCCTGCAACTGCCGCTCGTGATTCGCTGGCAATGGTTCCTTTCAGAGGAAAACCGGGTTCACGAAAATGCACCTGATCATCAATCATGCCGGGAATCAGGAGTTTGCCGGCTGCATCAATAACCTCTGCGCCGTTTGGGGCACTAATGTTACTGCTAATGTGGCTTATTCTGCCATGCTCAACCAGCATATCTCCTTGTGTCTGGCGGCCATCATTGACCATAGTTGCATTTTTTATCAATAACTTAGTCATCACTTCATCCTTCCAGCGTGGGTGATTCACTATACTGGAAATATTTCGGAACTGGAATTGGCTGAAAGCGAATTCCCTCGTGACAATTCGTTTATTTTACTGTGATATGCGGCAACTGCATCAGTACGCATATTTCGGTGGAAGAGTGATTTTGCTCATGGAATATATTGTTATGCGCATACATGTCTATGCATGCGCATGGCAAGGTGAAATCACAATGTAAACTGTTTAACCAGCCGCTCTTGTGAGGTTGCTAGCGTGTCAAGTTGCGCACTGTTTTCGGTAATTTTTTCAATACTGTGGAAGTTCTGATCCGCTAAACGCGATATCTCTTCTAAATTGCGGGCAATATCTGTTGATGTCGCCTCTTGCTCAGTGGCGGCATTGGCTATCTGTGCGTTCATATCGCTGATTTGGCCAAGCCCATCAAGGATAATTTTCATTGCATCACCGGTTTGGCTAGTTTGGTTAACACTCAATGACATGTCATTGAGGCAGTTATCCATATTGCTCAGTGCGGTGTGTGTGCTGTTTTGTAATTCAGCGATCATTTTCTCGATTTGTCCGGTTGAGTCGGTCGTGCGCTTGGCCAGCACACGCACTTCATCGGCGACTACGGCAAAACCACGGCCCATATCACCGGCACGGGCCGCTTCAATGGCTGCATTGAGTGCCAGTAAGTTAGTCTGATCGGCAATACTGCGAATAACATCCAAAATTGAGCCGATTCGCCCACTCATCTGGGCAACGGTTTTGACTTCAGATGAGGTATTGGTCAGGCGCGAGGAGAGCTGCTGGCTGGTAGCGATATTATCCTGCACTAAACGATCACTTTGTGTCACCGTCTGTTCCAGCATTAAAACCTGATCGAGCGTATGGTTAACACTGCGGGCGATCTCCTTTACCGAATGCTCCATTTCAGCCATTGCGGTAGCCACACTGGTGGTCTGTTCACGTTGTGACTCTACGGCACTTTGTGCGGTGGTGGTGTTTGTCTGATTAAGTAAGGTGACGTGTGATAATTGTGTAGAGGCATGGCCGATTTGCTCCAGAATATCGTGTAATCGAGCAGCCATTGTATTGATATGATTAGCGATTAAACCAAACTCATTGTTGGATTTCGTATTGATCCGGCTGGTCATATTACCTGATTCAATATCACGCAATGTTTGTAAAATAGTGTGGACTGGTTTACGAACCGAACGGGCCAAAAACCAGCCGGTCAGGGCTGCTAGTAGGGCGACAATAGTGGAAACCGTAACAGAGAACCAAAAACCACGGGTATAGTTGCTGTTTGCTTGCGCGGCTAACTCAGTAACATGCTCCGCTGATTGCTGGCGTAACGTGTTTAGCAACACCAAGGCATTATTCATTAGGGTTGCTAATGTTGCGATATCTTGATCAACGGCCAGTTCACTGCGGGTAAAATCATCATGTTGCTGCAAAACGCCGTCTTTGCGCCCAGCATCTGTTAAAAAGCCCTGAAACAGAGTGCCATAGCGTTCGCTGAGGATTGGCTCTTGTGCAGCTAGCGCTTTGAAAGAGTAATCGAGCCGTACAACATTCATTTTATTTTTTTTGATAGCGGCCTCAATGCTAGCAATATCCTTTGTGGTTAACGCTTCTGATGTTGTGTTATCCACTTCACGTAAACTGTTGAAAAAAGAGTCACTCGTCAGTTTTAGTACATCATTATTGCCATTATCAATCAGTGCTTTTAATCCATATTGCAGTTCGAGCTTTTTATTTTGAAAAGTATGCACAGCCTGATTTAAATTCAGTCGGCCTTTGAGTATTTGCTCGTAACGGCTAAATGTGGCTTTTGCCAGCGTAAAATAACGTTGTTCGATACCACTGAGTGCTGTTAGCTGTGCAGAATCTATAGTTTGTATGTCTGCTGTTTGTACATCAGCCTCGGTTGGATTTTCTGCCGGAGAGGACAACTCTGCATGTGTTAACTGAGTAAGCTGCTCAATATGCTGGCGAAATTGCTGGTGGCCAAGATCAAACTCTTGTTGATAACGGGTAATCAGTGCTGGGTTTTGATTAGCAATAAATGATGTTAGGGCTTTATCGGTTGTCAGTAAGCTCAGTGTCAGCTCTGATGACGTATTAGTGACAGGCATTGCATCATCTATCACTGAATCTAAGCTGTTTTTTAAGCGACCGGAAACATCAAGTGAAAATAAACTTGCGGCAATAAATGCACCAACCACAACAGCAAAACTGATTGTCATATGGCGTACAACAGAAGCGTTATTTTTTTTATCCATAAAATTCAACACCGCAAAGGGAAAAGGGCAACATCCAATGTTTATAGAAGGCCTATCGGCTGACTAAATTAGGTGTTGAATCATATCGGCAATGCGTGAGCTCTTTTTCGAGACAGATAACGAAATCATTGTGGTGTTGCAGGAGATGTGCATTTTTGTGACCACGCGGATGCTTTCATCGCGGTACTTTCTTGTTTATCTGCGGTGTTATCTCGTTTATATATCACACATATTTTCAAAAACTGTTGAAGTTGCAGTACTATAGAATCAGCAAGCTAAGGCATTGAGTTTTGAACTGCATAAAGGAGCATAAAACATGGCCGAAGAGACTATTTTCAGTAAAATTATCCGCCGTGAAATTCCGGCAGATGTGGTGTACCAAGATGAATTGGTTACCGCATTTCGTGATATCAGCCCGCAAGCCCCGACACATATACTCATTGTGCCAAACCACCTAATCGCCACAACCAATGATGTTACGGTTGATGATGAAAAAGCACTGGGCCGCATGATCACTGCTGCCGCTAAAATTGCTGCCGCAGAAGGTATTGCTGATGACGGTTATCGCCTGATCATGAATTGTAACCGCCATGCTGGACAAGAAGTGTTCCACATTCATATGCACCTTGTAGGTGGCCGGGCACTCGGGCCATTACTGAGTACTGCGGTGAATGCACGCTGATGCGCAGCTTGTGGGTCGCTTTCTGGCTGGTGGCGCTGGCCGGTACGACATTGGCCGGTTGCGCACCCACCACTCGTGGTTTTAAGGTAGATCAGCAACAGCAGGTTGTGGTGGCTGATGCTGACTCTAGCCGAGCCGTAAGCATTGAACGCATTCGTTCGTGGAAAAAAGCGCAGCGGTTAAATGTGCAGGTAGAGGTCAAAAACCAGCACCAACAGGCTCAGTTACTTGAATACCGTTTTTACTGGTACAACGCACAAGGGCTAGAGATTGACCGTGATACCGCACCTTGGCACACCCTGACAGTACCCGCCAGTGGCATACATACCATCTATGCGGTGGCAGCAGAACCCAATGTGGAATATTTCCGGTTGTATGTGCGAACAAAAAAATAACCACGCTTCGAATAGGCAAGAATGCTGAATACTGATGACCCGATAGCACAAATTCTAGCGTTACCTTGCTGGCATAACCTGAAGGTGATGTCCGTTGTGCCGCTGGCCGGATTATCGGGCGGCAGTTTTCAGATCCGTCTTGAAAATAACCTGATATTGGTAGCTCGCAAGGGCGGTAACTCTGCGCAGCAACTGGGTATTTGCCGTAGTCAGGAGTCGCAAATCTTAACGCTACTGGCCGCCAATCCTGATACTGCACACCGAGCACCCGCACTGTTTTATCATAGCCCGCAGTGGAGTATTTTAAGCTGGGTAGCTGGCGATATATGCCCCTCTGATTATTTGCAGCACCAGCAGGGCTTGCAGGCGTTGGCGGTTTGCCTTCAGTCGGTACATCAATCTTTATGCCACTGCGTGCCCCAGCCAGAGGTTTCGGGTAACTTACCGTATTCAAAATGCTCTGACATAACAGTACCTACTTTTAATATTAAGCAGCGTTTAGCGCTGTACTGGCAGAATATATCACCACAACGTAAAACACCGCTTTTGCAGCAGGCTTATCACACACTTTCAGTGCAAAATACGCCCCGTTTACAGATGCCGGTATTGGCACATCATGATTTGCATCCGGCCAATATGGTATTAACCCCGACTGGGTTGGCATTAATTGACTGGGAATATGCCGCTATCAATGCGCTTGCCTGCGAAATACTCTTATTGTGTGATGCAAACCAATTCAGTGCGCAACAGTTACAGCACTTCTTGCAATACTATTTGCCGGGTCAAAAGACAAAAACCTTACTGTTTAGGGATATAGAGCGTTGGCGGCCATGGTGTCATTTTTTGACTCTGCTGTGGTTTGAAGTGCGTTTCCAACAAACCAGAGAACCGCAATATGCACAGTGGGCTGACCAGTACCAACACGCGTTAACCGCGCTAAAACCAAATACATAACCCCGTATTCTGCGATATTGCCAACAGCATCTGCTGAATACGGATGTTACGATACGCCATCTTCGCCCCTGACGCATAAGCGTCGGATATCGGCAATTGAAAAGGAGAAACACCGTGGGCCCAGTCATGCTTGATGTGCTCGGTTATGAGCTTGATGCGGAAGAACGTGAGATTTTGCGCCACCCGCTGGTGGGGGGCGTGATCTTTTTTGCCCGCAATTATCACGATCGGGCGCAGATGCAAGCGCTGGTAAAAGATATTCGCCAGACGGTGCAACGCCCGTTATTACTGGCAGTCGATCAAGAGGGCGGTCGCGTTCAGCGGTTCCGTGACGGTTTTACCCGTTTACCTGCCCCGCAAGCTTTTGCAGCACTCAATGAATGGCCACAGGCACTCTCACTGGCTTTTGACAGTGGCTGGATGATGGCTGCCGAGTTACTGGCGATGGACATTGACCTGAGTTTTGCACCTGTGCTGGATTTAGGACACCAGTGTGCGGCAATCGGCGATCGCGCATTTCATAATGACCCGAAAAAAGCGCTAGATTTAGCCCGCAGCTACATTGATGGCATGCACAGTGCAGGCATGAGTGTTACCGGTAAGCACTTTCCGGGGCACGGCGCAGTACTGGCAGATTCGCACAAAGAGACTCCGCGGGATAACCGCAGTAAAGCTGAGATCATGAACCATGATATGGCGTTGTTCCGCCAGCTTAATCAGGAAGGGTGCTTAGATGCGGTCATGCCAGCGCATGTGATTTATACCGATTGTGACCCTCGTCCGGCCAGCGGATCGGAGTTTTGGCTCAAAGAGGTTCTGCGTAAACAGGTGCAATTTGATGGAGTGATTTTCTCTGACGATCTCTCCATGGAAGGCGCAGCGATTATGGGCAGTTATGCCGAGCGTGCTGAAGCTTCACTCAATGCCGGATGCGATATGCTGCTGGTCTGCAATAACCGACAGGGTGCAGTTGAAGTGCTTGATCGTCTGCCGCAGACGCATTCTGAGCGTATCGCACGCTTACTGCACAAACCAGCACCGACACAGAGCGAATTAGAAGCGTCGGCTCGTTGGGTTAACTGTCATCATCGGTTGCAAGAATTGGCGGTGCGCTGGCAAGCTCATAAAGAAAAACAACGGGCAAAATAGAATGGATTCCCCCATAGCGGCTCGCGTAGTGTCGAGCATGAAAGAGCACTACGCGAGCCTGCTTTTCCTGTTCATCCTGCTTAAGGAATAGACCATGATCATCTACTTACACGGTTTTGACTCCACCAGCCCGGGTAACCATGAGAAAATTTTGCAATTGCAATTTATTGATCCTGATGTGCGGTTTATCAGTTACAGCACCTTACACCCGCGCCACGATATGCAGCATTTGTTAAAAGAAGTGCACAAAGCTATCCAGCAAAGTGAGGATAAAGCCCCACTGATTTGCGGTGTTGGGCTGGGCGGATACTGGGCAGAACGGATTGGTTTTCTTTGCGGTATCCGCCAAGTTATGTTGAATCCTAACCTCCATCCTGAAAATAACATGGCGGATAAAATCGATCGGCCGGAAGAATATTTCGATATTGGAACCAAATGTGTAGAAAATTTCCGTAAAAAAAATACAGGAAATTGTTTGGTGATCCTTTCCACTCAGGATGAAGTATTGGATAATCAAGCTACTCAGGAAGAGCTGACAGAATTTTATAATATCGTCTGGGATGACACGCAATCCCATAAGTTTAAAAATATTTCCTCTCACCTTCAGCGCATTAAGGGGTTCAAACTGCAAGAATAACAGAGGCTTTACGCTCTATTTTTGCCCTTATCTGTCTGATCAGATAACGTATGTTTGAACGGTGGCCTTTGTGTGTTTGGTGTAAGTTTTTATCATTCTGACCAAAAAGTTGTAACGGGGGCTACGCCTTGAAAAGAATTATTGTTGTTGGCGGCGGTGCTGGTGGTCTTGAATTAGTGACCCGCATGGGTAACAAGCTCGGTCGTAAAGGCAAAGCAGAAATTACGCTGATTGATCGTAACCAGACACACCTGTGGAAGCCGTTGTTGCATGAAGTTGCAACCGGCTCAATGGATGACGGCATTGATGCGCTGAGCTATCGCGCACACGCTCATAATCACCATTTTCAGTTCCAGCAAGGCACATTGATCAATATTGATCGTGAGCGTCGCTCTGTCACGCTGGCAGAGATCCGCGATGAAAATAATGAATTGCTGGTGCCTGAACGTGAGCTGTTCTTTGATGTATTAGTGATGGCGCTAGGCAGTAAATCAAATGATTTCCGCACCGAAGGTGTGGCTGATAACTGTATTTTCCTTGATAGCCCGGATCAGGCAAACCGCTTCCATGAAGCGATGCTGAATCAGTTCATGAAGTTCTCGGCCCAGCCAGAGAAACAAGAAAAAGTGAACATTGCCATTGTCGGTGGGGGAGCAACAGGGGTAGAGCTCTCTGCTGAACTGCATAATGCGGTTAAACAACTGCACAGCTATGGTTTTGAAGCACTTGATAGCCGCCATCTGAATGTGACTCTGGTAGAAGCCGGTGAGCGTATTTTACCTGCACTGCCAGTGCGAATTTCATCTGCGGCACACCTTGAGCTGACGAAGTTAGGTGTTAATGTGCGTACACAAACCATGGTAACGAAAGCCGATGCCGGTGGTTTGCATACCAAAGACGGTGATTACATTCCTGCTGAGCTGATGGTTTGGGCTGCAGGGATTAAAGCACCTGATTTTATGAAAGATATCGCAGGTCTGGAAACTAACCGCATCAATCAGCTAGTGGTTGAACCTACGTTGCAAACGACCCGTGATTCACAGATCTTTGCCATTGGTGACTGTGCGAGTTGTCCGCAGGAAGATGGCTCATTTGTGCCACCGCGCGCACAATCTGCGCATCAGATGGCCAGCTTGTGCTATGACAACATTCTGGCGCTGTTTGATGGTCGTGACTTGAAAAAGTACGTGTATAACGACCGTGGTTCGCTGGTTTCACTGTCTAAATTC
>CAMTGL010000051.1 GCA_947071955.1 uncultured Plesiomonas sp. | reverse complement strand
TTGCCGTGTCAGTGGGGTCGCATTATAGGGCGTTTTGAGTTTGGTGCAAGCATAAAAATACATTTATATTTCAACCGCTGATTTTTACGGCAAATCCGACATTTTCTAATCAATTCTATGCTGTAATCCCCCATTTCCATTGTTTTTAGGGGGCAAATGTTGCGCTTAAAGGTGCAAGTCTTAGACTGACACGAAGATTTTTATCCTTTTAACTGATCAATAAAAGAAGGTTGGCATAATGACAACGTTTAATAGTGCTGCATTGCGTACATATAAAGGGATTTATCCAACATTGGGTCAACGTGTAATGGTTGACGATAGTGCGGTGGTCATTGGTGATGTGGTATTGGCTGATGATGTAAGTATCTGGCCGACTGTGGTGATGCGTGGTGATGTCAATCATATCTCTATTGGTCTGCGTTCTAATATTCAAGATGGTAGTGTTTTGCATGTGACACGTAAAAGCGCAGGGTTACCAGAAGGTTTGCCGCTGATGATTGGTGAGGATGTAACGATTGGCCATAAAGCTGTTTTACATGGCTGTACTATTGGCAATCGTGTGTTAGTCGGGATGGGCGCTATTATTCTTGATGATGCGAAAATTGATGATGAGGTAATGATTGGTGCCGGTGGTTTGGTTCCGCCCGGCAAGCATTTAGAGAGCGGTTATCTTTATTTAGGAAACCCTGTGCGCCAAGCTCGGTTACTAACGGCTGAGGAGCGGGCTATGTTACAAATATCCGCTGATAATTATGTTCTTTTAAAAGATGAGTATTTAGCAGAAAGACTTGAGGCGTAATCAAGCGGTTATTTATTCGATATGCACATAACCTTCATCATCAAATTGTTGTTGGTTAATGGCATGTTCAGCGCCTTCTTCTATATCCCACCGATATTGTTGAAATATCAATAATGCATTTTCAGGGCTAACCGGCGCGTTAGCCCACGCTGAGAGTGAATCTAGCCCAACGCAGCACTGAATTCGCATTCCTTGAACAATAGCAGGGAATTCAACTTGCTGTAGTTCCTTGTTCCAGACTTCTAATTCAGGAAATAAGATAGCTTGGTTCATCACTTGTTACCGCTCTGCTGCTGTAAGTATTGAATAACGGGAGTTATTTGCGGCATAACACCACGCCAGTACATAAATGCATGGGCAGCTTGCGCCACTAACATGCCTAAACCATCTGCACATTGTCGAGCACCTTGTGCTTTCGCCCATATGAGGAAAGGTGTCAGTGTTGGTGCATAGAACATGTCATAACAGGCCGTTTTCTCACTGATATGTTCTGACGCGAGTGGCGGAATATCACCTTTCAAACCACTGGCGGTGGCATTGATAATGAGATCAAATTCATTGCGATTTAAGTCGTGGTAATGGGCGGCATGTACGTGTTGAAAGCCGGCCTGCTGACAGAGCTGTTGCAGTGTTTGTGCTCGGCTGTAAGTGCGGTTGGCAATAGTCAGACTTTGTGGGTTATGTTCAAGTAAAGGGTGAAGTGCTCCACGCGCAGCGCCACCTGCGCCAAGCAGTAAAATACGGGCATTATGGAGTGGAAAGTGTAAGCGTTGCAGATCATCCACTAACCCTGCACCATCGGTGTTATCACCGATGATGACTCCCTGCTCAGTTATTTTTAGTGTATTTACCGCGCCGGCAAGAGCTGCTCTAGCAGTGAGTGTCTGTGCAAATGAAAAAGCCGCTTCTTTAAAGGGAACGGTAACATTGCAGCCCTTTCCCCCCTGAAGAAAAAACTGGGTTAAATAATCATCAATATCTTCTAACGGCCCAAGCAGTGGAGAGTACTCCATCTTTTGCTGTGTTTGCTTCGCAAACTGCTGATGGATGATAGGAGACTTACTGTGGGATATCGGGTGACCTATAACAGCATAGCGATCCATAACCGTTCCTTCGCGAGCACAATACAAAAATGAAGTTCACTTTTCGCTTTAATCAGGCATAACAGGCGTATTACCCTTGCCGAAATACGTTTCCGGTTAATGCATCTCGGATCTCTGAGGGGTTTTCACGCCCACCGACAACGCCTTCCATTAATAGTAATGGTGAAGAGGCAAATTGAGCTCTAACTTGTTCAACCGTTTTACAAGGTGGTAGGCCAGATAAGTTTGCACTGGTAGAGGTGATTGGCTTACCGAATGCCTGACATAAGCGCTGCACGTCAGGGTGGGCAGAAACCCGTACGGCAATAGAGCTAAATTGGCCAGTCAGCCAAGTTGAGACCCCTTGCTTTGCTGGCATCACCCACGTAACAGGTCCAGGCCAAGTATGCTGGATATCCATTAAACGGTCAGGTGTTAATTGGGTTTCATCTATATAAGGTTTCAGTTGCTGATATTCTGCGGCGATTAAAATCAGCCCTTTTTCTACGGAACGTTGCTTTAATGCCAACAGTGCGGCAATGGCTTGTGGGTTGTCAGGGTCACAACCCACACCGAAGACAGCTTCAGTGGGATAAGCCACGACATTGCCATTCTGCAGAGCCATAACAAGTTCTGAAAGTACAGTTGTTGAGTTGACGGTCATAAGTTCACAATCATCAGTGATAAGAGTCAGTCATTATCTTTTTAACATATGACATAAAAATAGATCGCACTGTTCAGTCAGCCGTCTGTTTTTTGTCATCCCCCAAAACAACCCATGCTCCACAACATTTGCTGGCGCACTGCTGCTTTATTCCCTGTGCTGTTTTTCGTTCTTGCAATAAAGGGTAGTGGCATTGCCAGCACTCCCCCTGTACGGGTTTAAAATTGATAATAAACTGACAGCTTGGGTAATGATTACACCCATAAAATGTTTTGCCATAACGCGAGCGCCGTTGCACTAAATGCCCTTTTAGGCACTGAGGGCAAGTAATATCCATGTCTGTTGGCGCTTCCAAAGATTGTGTGTACTCACAAGATGGATAAGCCGAACAACTAATGAACATGCCGTATCTTCCTTGGCGCAACACCATTGTCTGCCCACATTCAGTGCATAATACGCCATCAAGACTTTTTACAATGACACTTTCACGCGCCTGTACAGGCTGCAAATAATGACATGCAGGATAAGCACTACAACCAAGAAACAGCCCACGTTTACCTTGCTTAATTTGCAAAAGTGCACCGCATTCAGGGCAGCAATCTGCAGTATCTTTCACCGGAAACAGTGTGTCTTTACGGTTCATTTAGTGCTGTAACCCCTCATTGGCATCGAAAAGAAGTTCTTCCATCTTTTCATATGCACTTTCATGTCCGGGGACATTAAACAGCACCATCAGGATAACCCATTTTACATCTTCCAAATCCAGTTCGTCTGACTCAATCTCCATGACTCTATCAATCACCATTTCTCGAGTATCTGAATCGAGCACGTGAATCTGTTCAAGAAACAGTAAAAAACCCCTACACGTTAACGAGATCTTATTCTCTTCTTCTTGTGTATAAATGCGCACAGTATTAGGTGCAGGAGCCAGTAAATAAGGCTTGATATCACTTTCTTGCAGTTCAGCCAGTTTTTCCAACCAGATAAGTGCTTTATTTATATCATCCTGATGAAATCCCGCTCTTGAGAGCTCATCAGTTAAGATATCTTGATCAACGCACATTTCTTGTTCGGTATGCACGTAGGTTTCAAATAAGTACATCAATACATCAAACATGGCCTGTCCTCCTAATTCGGACATAGCCGCCAGGTACTGCTGTGATCCAGCCCGTTAACTCAAGCTCCAGTAATTTTACCAAAACATCAGAAACAGACTGACCGGTACGTTCAGCGACAACATCTACAGGTGTAACTTCTTCTGTTACGGTAGCTAACACCTCAGCAAATGGCAATTGCTCAACCACGGGATCATCATTTAATTCTTGTTGCTGTTCATTTACCCAACAAATTAGGTTACTCAGTTGCTCTAAAACATCACTGGGTGTTTCCACCAACCAAGCGCCTTGCTTGATGAGTTGGTGACACCCTTTACTCGCACCCTGCCCCACAGCCCCTGGCAGTGCAAAAACCTCACGCCCCTGTTCTAATGCGTAACGTGCTGAAATCAGCGAACCACTCGACTCTGTTGCCTCAACCACCAATAACCCGACTGATAAACCACTGATAATACGATTACGCCGTGGAAAATATTCCGGCCTTGCGGCCTGCTGGGGGAAAAACTCAGAAACTACCGCGCCACCTTGTGCGCAAATGCGATCCGCAAGAGAAGCATGCTGTGCAGGATAGAGCTTCTGTAAACCAGACCCAAGCACCGCAACGGTAGCGCCCTTTGCCTCCAACACCGCTTTATGGCAAAACGCATCAATACCCAATGCTAATCCACTGGTCACCACAATACCGGCCCGAGCAAACTCGCTGGCAAAATAGCTAGCCCACTGTTGACCGTAAGCGGTGCAATGGCGGCTTCCTACCATTGCCAATTGCGGACGCATTAATACATGTGGAGAACCCTGCACAAACAATAGAGGTGGTGGTGCTGAAATTTCTTTTAATAATGAAGGATAAAACAGTGAGTCAAATGTAACAATATGGCAGTCAGGAGCATCCGCCCAGTATTTACAACGTTCAGCAATCGCTAAAGATTGCTTAAACCAGTACTGAATTTGGCTATCGCTCCATCCTATGTTTTGCCATGCAAGCTGATCAAATAAGGGAAGATCATCAATGGAATACCGCGAAAGGAGCTGCTGAATACGTACCGGACCCATGCCCGGTACGCTGTATAGACGCAGCCAAGTATCAAGATGATTCGGCATAGCGAGGGCTAACAAGCTCAGCACCAACCCGTGTTGGTTCTTGTAATGACATAATCAGACCAAGGCTAAGCTTACCGGTGACTTGAAACACCACCAGTTGCCCGACAAACTCCCCCGGTAAACGCTCATCTTTACGATCAGCCCAGCGCTGACCAACACTTGCATCTTGTGCAAGTTTACGCCCTTCACGGGTTGAGACCGTTGCCAGACCGGGGTGCCGGATTAAAAATACATCCCCTTCCTTCACACCTTGCTCAGTACCCGAATCTAGCACGACGATATCACGCGGCATCATCCACTCACTTTGATTTGAGTTCTCCAACACACTCGCTTGTGTCAACGTTGCTGCTCGCAAAGCCATATTTGTTGAATAGGCTTCGGCGTCAGCTTCTGGCAACACAACATCTCCGGCAATGATCTCAAGCAGTGGATCACCTACCACGAGCGCGCCACTGACAACACCACTATCAACCGCTTCAATAGTGGCGACTCTCGACATTCTGACCCCGAGCAGTTTGTTATCCTTATTTTTTACCGGTAACTGAGCACGGAATACCGCGTAACGCTGCCCAGCAACCAACAGACCATCAACATACAGTGGTCGTCCTCCGGTAATACGGCGTTGACCATCATTATTACCAATGACTCGCGGAAGATCTGACAACGCTTTTTGGTCAATAATTTGCTGCTGATTCACATACGTTAGTAAGCGGCCTACATCGAGCACTGGCACCGGCGTTAAGCCTGAATACGCATTTTGCACACGAGGATCTTTAGTCAGCACCGGTTTACCATTTATCCAACGTAAAAACAGTCGATCACCCGGATAGATCCAATGTGGATCAGCAATTTGCTGATTCGTCTGCCAAATTTCAGGCCAGCGCCACGGCTGAGTTAAAAACCGCCCTGCGATATCCCATAGCGTATCCCCCCGCTTGACAATATATTCAGAAGGATAATGATCTTTTAGCTGAGGAGCACTTATACTCAGCCACGGCAACAACAAAAATAGATATAGCCAGCGAAACTTCACGGCATTTAATCCTTCCATAAAATGGTTAACCACCAAATGCTGTCAATCAAGGGTTAAAATGTCTAGAATGAGACTGATTATCGGTTTAAAAATCAAGGTGCAGTTCCAAGACTCTTATGGCGATATTGCAAGTATTACATTTTCCCGACGAACGTCTGCGCACTAAAGCAGCGCCTGTCGTTGACGTGACCCCCGAAATTCAACGTATTGTTGATGATATGTTCGATACCATGTACGAAGAAGAGGGTATCGGGCTTGCTGCTACGCAGGTCAATATTCATCAACGTATTGTCGTGATTGATCTTTCAGAAGATCGTAATGAACGCCTTGTTCTGATCAACCCTGAATTAATCGAAAAATCCGGCGATACCGGTATCGAAGAGGGCTGCCTTTCCGTTCCCGGCTCACGCGCACTTGTTGCACGCGCCGAAAACGTGAAAATTCGGGCATTAAATTACGAAGGTCAGCCTTTCGAACTCGAAGCGGATGATCTGCTCGCAATCTGTATCCAGCATGAAATGGATCACCTCGAAGGCACTCTGTTTGTTGACTATTTATCCCCACTGAAACGTCAACGTATCCGTCAGAAAATCGAGAAGATGGATAAACAATCTCGTCGACAGTCTTAACGGAGCTACGTTTTGAGCCAATCACTACGGATCGTTTTTGCCGGTACACCTGACTTTGCTGCGCGCCATCTTGAGGCTTTACTCGCCTCACAGCATCAGATTGTCGGCGTGTATACTCAACCGGATCGCCCTGCTGGGCGCGGGAAAAAACTCACCGCAAGCCCAGTAAAAGTGCTGGCTCAGCAACATGCTATCCCAGTATTTCAACCGCCTACATTGCGTAAAGAAGAACACCAAACACCATTGGCTGCCTTAAATGCCGATATTTTAGTGGTCGTTGCCTATGGCTTAATTTTACCGCAAGCAGTGCTCAATATGCCGCGCTTAGGCTGTATCAACGTACATGGTTCTCTGCTTCCACGCTGGCGTGGTGCTGCACCAATCCAACGCGCTATCTGGGCCGGTGATACCCATACGGGGATCACCATTATGCAAATGGATATCGGCCTTGATACCGGTGATATGCTGCACAAAGTTTCTTGTGCGATAGAACCGACTGAAACCAGTGCCTCGCTCTACCAGAAATTAGCTGGCATGGGGCCAGCAGCTTTACTCGATACACTGACGCAACTTGCTGACGGAACAGCACATCCTCAAGTACAAAATGAGGCTGATGTGACCTATGCAGAAAAACTCTCTAAGGAAGAAGCCAAACTTGATTGGCAACAACCTGCAGAGTTTCTAGCACGCTGCGTCAGAGCGTTTAATCCATGGCCTATGAGCTATTTTTCTGTTGCCGATCAAAATATCAAAGTCTGGAGCGTGGAAGCCATCAATACTTCCCACAATACGCAACCCGGAACCCTATTACAGGCCGATAAGCACGGTATTTATGTGGCTACCGGCTCCGGCATACTGAACCTGATCACACTGCAACCACCAGGGAAAAAACCTATGGCTATTCAGGATCTCCTGAACTCACGCCGTGAGTGGTTTACCCCCGGAAATATCCTCGCCTAATTATCGATAGCCGGCATTGCCGGCTTTTTTTGATCACCGTTTAATGACTCTACTGGGTTGCTATGAAAACAAATTTACGTGCGGCAGCGGCCGAAGTGATCCACCAAGTACTTGATCGCGGGCTTTCTCTTAGCAGCGTGTTACCAAAAGCACAGCAACAAATTGCTGAACGTGACCATGCTTTATTACAAGAACTCTGCTTTGGTACACTACGCGTCTTACCCCGACTAGAGAGCTGTTTAAAACAGCTCATGGATAAACCTCTCACCGGAAAACAACGCGTTGTTCACCACCTCTTGTTAGTCGGGCTATATCAACAAATTTATACCCGAATTCCCCCTCATGCAGCCGTTGGCGAATGTGTAAATGCGGTTGTTAACCTAAAACGACCGGCATTACGCGGATTAGTCAATGGCGTACTACGACGTTTTCAGCGTGAAAGCGATGATATTTTATGTATCAGCGATCAAAAAACCGCTGATAATTGCCTGCATCCACAGTGGTTTGTAAAACGTTTACGGGCAGCATATCCAGAACAATGGGCCAATATTTTACACAACAACAATCAAAAGCCCCCAATGTGGCTGCGTGTAAACCGTCAGCACAATACCCGAGATCAATACCTTGCTCTGTTACAACAACAAGAGATAGAAGCAACTGCACATCCGCTGCAAGGCGATGCAATTTGCCTAACCACGCCGCGTGCTGTCACTGCCCTGCCCGGTTTTGATCTTGGCTGGATCACCGTACAAGATGTTTCTGCTCAACACGCCGTAGATCTGCTTGCACCGCAAAATCATGAACTGATCCTTGATGTTTGCGCTGCACCGGGCGGAAAAACTACCCACATACTGGAAGCGGCACCACAAGCACGAGTGGTTGCAGTTGATGTTGAACAAAATCGCCTCAATCGGGTACAAGAGAACCTGAATCGCCTTCAGCAACAAGCAACTTTAATTTGTGGAGATGGCAGAACGCCGCAAGCTTGGTGGCAAGGTGAACAGTTTGACCGGATCTTGCTTGATGCTCCTTGCTCAGCAACCGGTGTAATCCGCCGTCATCCCGATATCAAATGGCTGCGCCGTGATGATGATATTGCAACCTTGACCGCACTACAGCGTGAAATTCTTGATGCTAACTGGCAACAACTCAAACCTGGCGGTACTCTGATTTACGCAACCTGCTCAATATTGCCGGAAGAAAATGCACTGCAAATTGATGATTTTCTTCAACGTACACCTGATGCTCAGCGCATAGATCTGGATACCGAAACTGCCCCATACTGGCAACTTCTTCCCGACACGCTCAGTGGTGATGGCTTCTTCTATGCCAAACTGAAGAAAAGTATCTAACCGCAAAGACATGGAAAAAACTTCATGAAAATCATTATCCTCGGTGCAGGTCAAGTCGGCGGAACTCTAGCTGAGAACTTAGTCGGTGAAAATAACGACATCACCATTGTCGATAAAGATCCTGAACGTTTACGTCAACTGCAGGATAAATTCGATCTACGAGTCGTACTCGGCCACGGCGCGCACCCGCGTGTATTGCGTGAAGCGGGCGCACAAGACACAGACATGCTAGTTGCAGTCACTAACTCTGACGAAACCAACATGATTGCCTGCCAAGTCGCCTACTCTCTCTTCAATACTCCAAACCGTATTGCGCGGATCCGAGCGCCCGAATATATCAAAGAGCAAGGCCGCTTATTTAATAATGAAGCCGTCCCCATTGATTATTTAATCTCGCCAGAACAACTAGTTACCGACTATATTCGTAAACTGATTGAATACCCAGGCGCACTGCAAGTTGTTAATTTTGCAGAAGATAAAGTCAGCTTAGTTGCTGTTAAAGCCTATTATGGCGGGCCACTTGTCGGCAATGCACTCTCTGCCCTGCGTGAGCATATGCCACACATTGATACCCGAGTAGCCGCTATTTTCCGTCAAGATCACCCGATTCGTCCTCAAGGCACCACCATCATAGAAGCCGATGACGAAGTTTTCTTTGTTGCCGCCACACACCATATCCGCGCCGTGATGAGTGAATTACAACGGTTAGAAAAACCGTATAAACGTCTGATGATTGTCGGTGGTGGTAACATAGGCGCAGGGTTAGCAAAAAGCCTTGAACAAGCCTACAGCATCAAATTGATCGAACGAAACCCTGAGCGAGCGGCAGAATTAGCCGAAATGCTACACGATACCATCGTTTTTTGTGGTGATGCCTCTGATCAAGAGCTTTTATCCGAAGAGCACATCGAACAAATTGATGTCTTTATTGCCATAACCAATGATGATGAAGCCAATATCATGTCAGCCATGCTGGCAAAAAGATTAGGCGCAAAAAAAGCCATGGTACTTATCCAACGTACTGCTTACGTTGATTTGGTACAAGGTGGCGTCATTGATATTGCCATATCACCGCAACAAGCTACTATTTCAGCCCTACTTACCCACGTAAGAAAAGCTGATATTGTCAGCGTCTCTTCCTTGCGCCGCGGGGCTGCAGAAGCCATTGAAGCCATTGCACATGGTGATGAAACCACCTCCAAAGTTGTCGGCCGTACTGTAGCTGAAATACGGCTACCACCAGGAACCACAATTGGTGCAATCGTGCGTGGTGAAGAGGTCTTTATCGCACACGATGACACAGCCATCGAGCAAGGTGATCATGTAATCATGTTCCTGACTGACAAAAAACACATTCCTGATGTTGAACGTCTGTTTCAGCCAAGCCCCTTCTTTTTGTAACAGACCACCCACCTTAAAAACTAAAAAAGCAGAGCTATCTCTGCTTTTTTATTATCCAGAATAACAAACAACACTACAAAAAAGACACAATGCATCACATACTATCAATATCCATATTCACTTTACCTGATAGGAAATACTATGAGCTTTTTAAAAGAATTTCGTGAATTTGCCATGCGTGGCAACGTTGTTGACCTTGCCGTCGGTGTCATCATCGGTGCAGCATTTGGTAAAATAGTCTCATCCCTCGTCGCTGATATTATCATGCCACCACTTGGACTACTCATCGGTGGCATTGACTTTAAACAGTTCCACCTTGTTTTACGTGAAGCCGCTGATGGCGCGCCCGCCGTGATGCTTAATTACGGCATGTTTTTACAGCAACTATTTGATTTTACTATCGTCGCCTTTGCTATTTTTATTGCAATAAAAGCCCTTAACCGTTTAAAACGCAAAGAAGATGCACAAGAAGATAAACCCACAGTAGTAGAGCCAAGCGCACAAGAAAAACTGCT
>CAMTGL010000050.1 GCA_947071955.1 uncultured Plesiomonas sp. | reverse complement strand
CTGTGGTGATCGCGGATTGCCGCGGTCAGCGTCAGATGAGTCAGTCGCCCCGTTATCCGCATCGTTTACCTGATCGTCTGCCGCACGATGCTCAATCTCAATGATCTGTGGTGACGTGGTTTTTACCGGCTTATCTGCCGATTCAAACTCCCCTTCAAAGGTTCGGTGATCATTACGCTGCCCACCAAAACCAAACGGGCTAAAACCTTGGCTACTGTTTGCTGCGGCAGAAAATACCTGTATGCGGGATAACAACAACAAGCCAATTCCCTTTTGCACCCAAGGCAGTAGCAGGATCAGCGCAACAAAATCGGTTAAAAAACCGGGGATAATCAATAAAATACCGGCAATAACTAGCAGGCAACCCTGCAATAACTCTTGAGCCGGCATTTCGCCCTGAGCAAGTTTACGCTGCACATGGCGCAATGTTTGTACACCTTTGCTACGGATCAGTGAAACACCGAGTACCGAAGCGAGCAATGCCAGCGCTAATGTAGCCCAACCGCCAATTTGATCAGCCACTTGTATAAATAACGTGATCTCAATAAACGGTAAAAACAGAAATAGGAACAAGAAGAAAAGACGCACAGTGGTGCTCCTTTGGAGTAAATGTCATCAATAAAGGTGGGGACAGAGAACGCTAATTTCAAGATAGAGGATTTTTACCCCCTGTTACACGTGAGTCAGATCACATTTATTAACTCTAATTAGGTAACATGCAACAAATAGTGATCTAGGTAAATTTTTTCCCTGCGTATAACAATAAGATCGTCGGCACTTTCAGGGAAGAACAGTAATTTTCTCTGCCGTTTTAGATAAAAACGACATACTATATTTTAACAATCTCATTACCCATACATTCAAGGCTTACCTATTATGGCTAACAACATTCGTATCGAAGAAGACCTGCTGGGTACCCGCGAAGTTTCTGCTGATGCTTACTACGGCATCCATACTCTGCGCGCTATCGAAAACTTCAACATCTCTAACACCACTATCTCTGATGTTCCAGAGTTTGTACGCGGTATGGTGATGGTGAAAAAAGCGACTGCACTGGCAAACCAAGAGCTGGGCGCAATTCCTGCTGATGTCGGTGATATGATTGTTAAAGCATGTGATCTGATCCTGACTACCGGTAAGTGCATGGATCAGTTCCCAACTGACGTGTACCAAGGCGGCGCGGGTACATCCGTCAACATGAACACCAACGAAGTGGTTGCAAACGTTGCACTTGAGCTGATGGGTCTGGAAAAAGGCCGTTATGATGTGATCAACCCTTGTGATCATGTAAACGCCAGCCAGTCAACCAATGATGCCTACCCAACCGGTTTCCGCATTGCTGTCTATAACAGTGTTATGCAACTGATTGAAAAAATCGAGTACCTGAAAACAGGCTTCGATCACAAAGCGACTGAATTTGCTAAAGTGCTGAAAATGGGCCGTACTCAGCTGCAAGATGCTGTGCCGATGACCCTTGGCCAAGAGTTCCGTGCATTCTCTGTTCTGATGCAAGAAGAAGTGCGTAACCTCAAACGTACCGCTGAACTGCTGCTAGAAGTTAACCTAGGTGCTACCGCAATCGGTACAGGCGTAAACACGCCAGAAGGTTACTCTGCCACTATCATTGGTCACCTCACTGCAGTAACCGGTTTGCCATGCCTGATCTCTGAAGATCTGATTGAAGCAACCTCTGACTGTGGTGCTTACGTGATGATGCATGGCGCGCTCAAGCGTACTGCAGTGAAGATGTCTAAGATCTGTAATGACTTGCGTCTACTCTCTTCTGGCCCGCGTGCCGCACTGAAAGAGATCAATCTGCCAGAGCTACAAGCAGGCTCTTCTATCATGCCAGCAAAAGTAAACCCGGTAATCCCAGAAGTGGTGAACCAAGTTTGCTTTAAAGTGATTGGTAACGACACGACCGTAACTTTCGCCGCCGAAGCTGGTCAGCTACAGCTGAACGTAATGGAGCCGGTAATTGGTCAGGCCATGTTTGAATCCATCTCCATTCTGGCGAACGCCTGTGTGAACCTGCGTGATTTCTGTGTAGATGGCATCACTGCCAACCCTGAGCAGTGCGCAGCTTACGTATTCAACTCTATCGGTATCGTCACGTATCTGAACCCGTTCATTGGCCACCACAACGGTGACATCGTCGGTAAGATCTGTGCTGAAACCGGTAAAGGTGTACGTGAAGTGGTACTTGAGCGTGGTCTGCTTACTGAAGCTCAGCTCGATGACATTTTGTCTGTCGAGAACCTGATGAACCCGCAGTACAAAGCGAAACGCTTCACGGAAGAAAACGCGTAATCAACTCGAACAATGATGACTAAAGCCGGCTTTTGCCGGCTTTTTCTAGTTCAGTTGGTGTCGTGTTGACATGGAAGGATTTTTTGTTAACGACACCCCTTGGAGAAAAATAACATGATGTGGATGGAACTTGCCGTTGTCCTTATCGGCATATTTATTGGTGCACGAATTGGTGGTATTGGGATCGGTTTTGCCGGTGGTTTAGGTGTTATCGCGCTGGCGTTGATGGGTGTCAAACCCGGCAACATCCCGTGGGATGTTATCCTGATTATTATGGCCGTTATTTCGGCTATCGCAGCAATGCAAGTCGCTGGCGGTATGGATTATCTGGTCAGTGAAGCAGAGAAAATTCTGCGCAAACACCCAAAACAAATTACGTTTCTCGCACCACTGGTGACCTATTTTATGACGCTGTTGGCAGGTACTGGCCACACTGCGTTTTCTACCCTACCGGTTATCGCTGAAGTCGCGAAAGAGCAAGGTATTCGCCCATCTCGCCCACTCTCTATCGCAGTGGTCTCATCACAAATTGCAATTACTGCTTCCCCTGTTTCTGCTGCCGTGGTCTTTTTCTCTGGCATCATGGAGCCGCTGGGCGTTAGCTATCTGCAAATTCTGGGTATCTGTATCTCTACCACGCTGCTGGCAGTGATCTTAACCTCATTTGTGACGAACTTCCTCGGCTGCGAACTGAAAGATGATCCGGTTTATCAAGAGCGTTTAGCAAAAGGTCAGATTAAACTGCGTGGCTCACAAGCTATCACGCTGCTGCCAGGTGCTAAACTTTCTGTTGCTCTGTTCCTGCTGGCAATCATTGCGGTTATGGCTTATGCCACAGCTATTTCACCGACCGTGGGTCTGATTGAAAATCCGGTCATGCCGCGTAACGATGCGATCATTGCCTTTATGCTGACCGCCGCTACTGCGATTACTGTACTGTGCAAAATTGACTCCAGCAAAATTGTTAATGCAGCAACCTTCAAATCCGGTATGTCAGCCTGTATCTGTGTGATGGGCGTGGCGTGGCTAGGTGATACATTTGTCTCTGCGCACATTGAGGGCATCAAAGAGACAGCAAGCTCTATTCTTGCACAGTATCCGTGGATGCTGGCTGTTGTACTGTTCTTTGCTGCTATGCTGTTGTACTCACAAGCTGCAACAGCCAAAGCACTGATACCCGCTGCACTGATGTTAGGTGTTAGCCCAGTAACAGCCATTGCCTCTTTTGCTGCAGTATCAGCCCTGTTTGTTCTGCCAACCTACCCAACCCTGCTTGCCGCAGTTGAGATGGATGACACCGGTTCTACCCGTATCGGTAAAGCGGTATTTAACCACCCATTCATGATCCCAGGCGTGCTGTGTATCAGCTTGTCAGTCATGTTTGGTTTTATTATTGGTGGAATGGTTCTGTAACGTCAGAATTTATTATTAAGCACCTGAAAGGGTGCTTTTTTATTAAAAAGTCTTATTTGTTATTACTTTTCAATACTTATCATCATCAGTTTTATTTTCTTCTGATTTTGTTTTTAAAAATAGATATTTCAATTTATTTTACATGTCAACCGTTGAAGTGTTCGACATAAATCCTGATAATACTCAACCATGTCGCTAAATTTTAGTGATAACTCACAATATTTATCTTTCGTCAGAAAAAAAACATCATCTTTCCCATACTGCTCTCTATAATTACTAATTTCTTTCAGTAACCCTCCTATATTCCCATGCAAAATATCAATCGCCTCCCCTATATAAACCATCAGTGGTAAAAACAAACAACTATCTTGCCCTTCATTGCAATTGTGAATTTCAACCAAGGAAGGATAAAAATGTCGCCTAACCGAATCAATCTGCTCATAGAACTCATCACCTAAAACCGTTAATGTTTTTATATCCACGGTTCTATTATTCATATATTGATAGTTTTTAATTTTTTTATCAGAGAAATAGTGGTAAATACTCAGTGAACGCTTCACCAGCTTATTTACTTTTTCATTAATAAAATCAGAAATAGCACTATACAAACAGCTTGCAGAGTCATAATAACTACAATCATCCAAAGGGAGATAAACCAAGTTGTTTTTCATTAATTGACTCTTTGTGTTTTCGATAAAGCAACCAACATTTAGCAAGTTATTTAAAGTAACAAGTAAACATCGACTATCCGATTCATCCATTCCCTGATGTTGTCGAACAAATTCGCTTTTAATCACATCAAACACTCTTTTTTGTATTCCCTTTACTTTACTATACACAGCACGCCCATCAACTAATAACTCAGCACGATAAACTGTCATAGTCTGATGTTTAAAAAATGAGTAATCATCATGTTTATAAAAACTTAATTGATAATCTATTTTATCTTTTCTTTCAAGATCGAGTAATATAGAACAAATTTTATCTAATGATTCCATATCATTATTAACGGAATTATTACTAAGATCTCCATTATTAAATTGCAAGGCATATTTTACATCTCTTTCACTGTTCTTATTATCTATTTCGTCCAACACAAAACCATTAATAAGGCCATTCAGTTGATTTACATATTCAGATAATTTATTTCGCCCAAGCCGCCCACTATAACCAAAGTTTTCAATTATCGTTTTATATACTAATGACTCCTCATTCACTGTTATCGAAAACAACGAGACATCTTGATAACGAAAATCAACATCCACCATATTATCAGATCGTTTAGTGTAAACAAGATTATAGTTTTCAAGGTACTCATTCTTTGTTAGCTGCATTAGTGTCAGGTAATTATCTACTTTTTCTAACTGTGTAATATCACTGTCATCGTCTACATAAACATTTATCTTTTGATAGATACTTTCAAGTTCACTGCGTGCTGTTTTATGTTTTAGCAGCTGGCTAAAAAATGAAAGAAACCATTCAGCCCATGATTTTTCTGATAAAGGCCGCCCTCCATTTAATATTTTACTTACCTGATCTGACGGTAATTTAACGCCAGACTGTGCCACTATCATCGCCATCACATTACCAACCCAAAAGTCATACTAAATGCCTAAACTAATGTTTAAGTAGGGCAGTAATTCAGTAACATACGACAAAATATAGGGGAGTATCAAAAAATACGTTATCCGTAAAAACACGTAGTTTTTAACTATGCCAGATAACCAGATGACCAAATACATAGTCACGTCACATTATTTGCGATTGATTGAACCAACGAAGCCAGTGATATCCACCCATTTCCCTCAATCACCACCTGCAGTACAATCAACTTTCAACACGTAACATTGTGCACATCAGAAAAGCACATATCTCGTACCGTATAGTAATCCACCTAACTTGATGATATTAAATAAATAATGCTGATTAATCAGTAACAAAGATAACCATAACATCGCGCTTATTCGCCATTTTGAAGGGAAGTAAAGCATGACAACCACGGCCAAAATAGTGCTCTGCACTGTTCCCAATAATCTGGACTCTGATAATCAAGAGCAACAGACTGCGCGCCGTATCGCACAAACACTGGTCAGCGAACGCTGGGCAGCCTGTGTTAATCTGCTACCAGCCATGCAATCAGTGTATCGCTGGCAGGACAATATTGAAGAGAGCAGCGAAGTTCAGCTGCTGATAAAAACCGACCAACGCCATCTCGATGGCATGATGCAACGCCTTCGTGAATTGCACCCCTACCAAACACCAGAAATACTGGTTCTCGATATCGCGCACGGTGACAAGGAGTACCTGACATGGCTCAGCGCCTGTTTACATTGATTTTACTGCTGTCACTTTGCAGCACCGCCAATGCAATCAATCTGTTTGCACCAAAAAGTCAGGGGTTTGTACCGGTAGACAGCGCCTTCCCGTTTGATTTTAGCCAGAAAGGGGATCAACTCTCGCTCAACTGGCAGGTTAAAGAGGGCTACTATCTCTACCGTCATCAATTTAAAGTCACCGCGCACAATGCAACCTTAGGCGAATTCATCCTGCCAGCAGGTAAAGCACACCGCGATGAATTTTTTGGTGAAGTGCAGATATTCACCCAACCGCTGCAATTAACCCTACCCATTTTGCAGGCAGACAGTAACGCCACACTTGATGTCAGCTACCAAGGGTGTGCCAGTGCCGGATTTTGCTATCCACCAGAAACACGCAGTATCCCACTAAAACTTGTGCAGGCTGCATCAGCAGAAATACCACCACAACCCCCCCGTACTGCAGCGCCAGCCTCTGATGTTGATACATCAACCGCCTTTGCAACTCCCGATCAAACCACAGTATCAACCTCTGTTGAACAACCCGAACAAGAGCGTTTAGCCGACCAACTGGCAACAAATCGCTGGACACCGCTGCTGTTTTTTATCCTCGGTATCGGTATGGCCTTTACGCCCTGCGTACTGCCAATGTTCCCCCTGCTCTCAAGCGTGGTACTTGGCGGAGGCCAGCGGCATTCGCACCGTCGGGCCTTTATTCTAGCCATGGCATACGTACAGGGCATGGCCCTGACCTACACCCTGCTCGGGCTGGTGGTTGCCGCAGCCGGATTACAATTTCAGGCCGCGCTGCAACACCCGTACGTACTGATTGGCTTATCCATATTGTTTGGCCTACTGGCACTTTCAATGTTTGGCCTGTTTAGTCTGCAACTGCCAAGCAGCCTGCAAACCCGCCTCACACTACTCAGTGGTCAGCAACAAGGTGGCAATATTCCGGGCGTATTTCTGATGGGTGCAATTGCAGGGCTCATCTGCTCCCCCTGCACCACCGCACCACTGTCTGGCGCGCTACTGTATGTCGCCAACAGCGGCGATCTGCTGACCGGTGCCGTTACCCTCTACCTGCTAGCATTCGGTATGGGCCTACCGCTGATCGGCATCGCCTTGTTCGGCAACCGCCTGCTACCGAAAAATGGCGCGTGGATGACCCATGTCAAAACCGGATTTGGCTTCCTACTGCTCGCCATGCCGATTGTCCTGCTCTCACGCTTACTGCCTGAACTCTGGGTTGCCCGCCTGTGGAGCATACTGGCTGTCAGCGGTGGCGGCTGGCTGCTATTTATCATCCCTACCCAGCGCACCATACAAATATTACTCAAAGCGGCCGTGCTGTTGGCCGTCATTATCGGCGCAAAACCGTTACAAGAGTGGGTTTATGCCCCGCTGCAAACGACAGCATCACTAGGATCAGAGACCTCTTCGGTACAAGCCATACCGCCAACCAAACCCTTTATTTTGGTGGATAGCCTACCGGCACTCCAACAGGCACTGGCCGAGGCCAAAGGTAAACCGGTCATGCTCGATTTTTACGCCGACTGGTGCGTTGCCTGTAAAGAGTTCAGCAAATACACCTTCAGTGATAGGCAAGTACAACAACAGTTTAAGGATATGGTGCTGTTAAAAGCCGATGTCACCGCCAACAATCAGGCTGATAAACAGTTGCTGGAAAGCCTGCGAGTCATGGGGCTGCCCACACTGCTGTTTTTTGATCGCAACGGAAATGAAATCCCACAAAGTCGCGTCACCGGCTTCATGCCCGCCGCGCCATTTTTATCACATCTGCAAAACATCACCTCACAGTAACTTTTTTGTCGCGTGCCGCACATTTAGGCACGCGACAATTTGCACTGCAGCATGCGCATTTGCTAACGTAAAAAAAACGTTAATAGAATGATGTTATGGATAACGACTGCACGCTGATAATTGCCGACGATCACCCACTTTTTCGTGCAGCATTGCTGCAAGCGCTGACCCGTGGCGTGCCGCAAGCCGTACTGCACGAAGCCGACTCCTTGGCCGCACTGCTCGATTTACTCGAACACAACCCAGATCCTGATCTACTGCTGCTCGATCTAAAAATGCCTGGCAGCAACGGTTTTCACGGCCTGCAAACCCTGCGTCAACGTTACCCATTACTGCCGATTGTCGTCATCTCCGCCAGTGATGATCCCTGCATTATTCAGCAAATCCGCCACTACGGTGCACTCGGGTTTATCCCAAAATCGGCACAACTGCCAGTCTTAGTGCATGATATTGAACGCGCACTGGCCGGAGACAGCATCTTCCCACTGGATCTGGGCACCGATAACAGCACATGGCAACAACACGAACTGCACGCCAATGATCTGCAAACTCGGCTTGGTAGCCTCACCGCCCAACAGCACCGTGTACTGGATATGCTTAATGAGGGTCTACTGAATAAGCAAATTGCCTATGACCTCAATGTCTCCGAAGCCACCATAAAAGCGCACATGACCGCAATATTTCGTAAACTAGGTGTAAAAAACCGCACCCAAGCGGTGATCTTACTGCAACAAATCGAGCTGAATTCACAAACAGGGTTATAATGGCCGCTTATCAGTAAACAAGGAAGCCTGTATGTTTGAATCACTGATTGTTCAGTTTGTGGTGTTGTGGGCCGTTATCGACCCGATCGGATCAATCCCCGTCTATCTCTCAAAAACCTCAGCACTCTCCGCACAAGACCGCCGCAAAGTGGCCAGCAAAGCCATCTTAGTCTCTACCGGCATCCTGCTGTTTTTCCTGATCGCCGGCCAATTCTTGCTCGAAGCCATGCAGATCCCACTCAGCGCCTTTCAAACTGCCGGTGGCTTAGTACTACTGCTGTTTGCACTGACCATGATTTTTGGCGAAGGAAAACCCGATCAAGAGATGCGAATGGATTATGACATCAATGATCTGGCCGTTTTCCCAATTGCCGTGCCCTCAATAGCCTCACCCGGTGCCATGATGGCCGTCGTCATGCTGACCGACAACCACCGTTACGCCATGGGCGAACAGGCACTGACTGCACTGGTGATGCTCACCGTACTTATCATCACCTACCTGTTGCTGCGCAGCGCATCTAGCATTCAAAAAGTGATAGGGCGAACCGGTGCCTCCGTTATCAGCCGCGTCATGGGCTTGATACTTGCCGCCGTTGCCGTCAATAACCTCTTGATTGGATTACGGGATTTTTTCGCCCCGTTAAGCTAATCATCCGTTATACAGCTTCCTGTTCGGGCTACTTACACAGAGTAGCCCCTGTTTTCCCTTTTTTATCATCACACCACACAGCCTCCCCCCTAACTCAACCAAGCTCATCAACCCGCTTACCTCCCTTTGCATAACGCCCTCTGCGTAACCGCACATTTTGGCTGTAACGCCCGCCCACTCAACACAACAAAAACTGTTTTGGGATAAAAAAAGATACCCATCGCGCAAACGTTTTCGTTAGAATAGAACCATCCCAGAGAACAACAGCGAGCAGCCTTTATCCAGCGATAAAATAAAACAGAACGGCAACACAAAGTCATAGCGATGAATGAGTGCAGGCCGCTTACGCAAACCCGCTACGGTTTGCGTAAGCTACTTTCTGCTCACTCGAAGGGGATGTCATCAACCATGGAACAGCACCGTCCTGTACGCCGAGCACTGCTCAGCGTTTCTGATAAAACCGGCATTGTAGAGTTCGCCCGCGCTCTGGCAGCTCGCCACATTGAACTGCTGTCAACCGGCGGAACCGCCCGCTTACTCAGTGATGCCGGATTACCGGTTACCGAAGTCTCTGATTACACCGGTTTTCCTGAAATGATGGACGGTCGGGTCAAAACACTGCATCCTAAAATTCACGGTGGCATTTTAGGCCGCCGCGACCAAGACAGCGCCATCATGCAGCAGCACGATATCGCCCCGATAGACATGGTCGTCGTCAACCTCTACCCGTTCGCCCAAACCATTGCCCGCGAAAACTGCACACTGGCCGATGCCGTCGAAAATATCGATATCGGTGGCCCAACAATGGTGCGATCAGCCGCAAAAAACCATAATGATGTCGCCATCATCGTCAACAGCCACGATTATGATCGCGTCCTTACCGAAATGGATGCCCAAGATGGCTCACTCAGCCAAGCCACCCGTTTTGACTTAGCCATCGCCGCCTTTGAACACACCGCCGCCTACGACAGCATGATAGCCAACTACTTTGGCAGCTTAGTACCGGCTTATCACCACGCCTTTGGCGAAGAGAAACAACAAGCCGAACCTGCTGGCCGTTTCCCGCGCACCCTCAACCTCAATTTCACCAAAAAGCAAGACATGCGCTACGGTGAAAACAGCCATCAAGGTGCTGTATTTTATATTGAGAATACCGTGCCACAAGGCTCAGTCGCTGCGGCAACTCAACTGCAAGGCAAAGCCCTCTCTTACAACAATATCGCCGATACTGATGCTGCACTCGAATGCGTTAAAGAGTTTGATGCCCCAGCCTGCGTGATTGTCAAACACGCCAACCCGTGCGGTGTGGCTCTGGGTAGTAACCTGCTAGAAGCCTATAACCGCGCGTTTCGTACTGACCCGACTTCCGCATTTGGCGGTATTATCGCCTTCAATCGCGAGCTCGATGCCGATACCGCACAAGCCATTATCGAACGCCAGTTTGTTGAAGTGATCATTGCCCCAAGCCTAACTGCACAAGCTGCCGTGATCCTCTCAAGCAAACAAAATGTGCGCGTACTCGTCTGTGGCGAAT
>CAMTGL010000049.1 GCA_947071955.1 uncultured Plesiomonas sp. | reverse complement strand
CAAAAATTGTTTGTTGGCGGAGGCCTCTTCAACCCATGTATCGCGGTTCAGATAAACTGAGGTGGCTAAATTGCTACCAAACGCGCGCCCTGACAGCGAAACACCGCCAACCGGTTTACTGCCGCCTTCAATTAACGGTGCATCAGGCGAGACCAAAAGATCATTTTCGTTGAATGATGTACGCGCATCACGCTGACTGATACCGCCCCAGAATTGCCACGTCGGTTTATTTCCATCAGCAAATGCAGATTGAGTTTTCTCAATTTGCTGGTTGGTTGTGCTGATAATTTTACCGGCAACTACAACCTCAATTTTTACCTGATACAAACCGGAAGGGAGCGCTGCGGTATCTACTTCATGGATACCCATCGGCATCTGTATAACTTTCAGCAGGCGATCATCGCGGTAAATACGGGCTTCACCCGCAGAGGGAAAATATAAGGTTATCGGTGAAAGAGATTGCGACAGATCACGCTGTTGTGAACGGCCATTATTACCATAAGCAAACGCATACATACGATCACTACTGAGTGTCGAAACTAATCCCAGATCTTGTGATTGCCAGCCATTCATCACTCCAAAGGAAGCATAATGACCGCCAATATCGCGCTCAAATACTGCCCGATCAACCGTTAATTCACTGCCACTATCCTCTCCATAGGAACTTGAGGCATCAAGAAAAATATGGTTTTCTTCCCACGCTTGTGTGGAGTTTAATCCTAAATAACCGTAATTATTAGCACTGCCATCACCGCTCGAGTGTGTGGTATTTAATGTATAATTAACCAATCCCGAAATATCATGGCTACTTGCCGCAGGTAACACTGTCGGTTTGGCTATATGATCAACAGCAAAACCCTGCTTATCTACGCTAATAGCCATGCTCATGCGCAATAAATCAAATGTTAACGTAGCCTGATCAGCAACGGCTAACGTACCTGATTGGGTAAATTCAGCTGATTTAAGACCATCAAGCCCAGCCATTACAGCATCTGATAATTGAAAAGAGGATAACTCTTCATTTTTTGAAAAGTGATCAACAATTAAACGATCATTTTGTAGGCGAGTATCAACATAACCAATCACGATTTCATTTTCATCGTGTGTCTTAGCATCTTTATTGATAATCGTAACCGGTAAGGCAATTCCAGCCTCAAGAATGGTTTTAATACTGCCTGATATCAGCAGTTTTTCATTGCTGATATCAGAGTCAGTTGTCTGCCCAAATACGTAAATAGGTGCTGAACAGAGGGTGACACCAACACTAATACCCACAATAACAAGAATATTTCTTGTCGCGGCGAAGGGAAGAAACATCTTATTATGCCTCTTGCATGATGCTATTATTTTGCCGAGTCGTATGTACCCGCATGCCATATTCCTACATGGCTACTTGGTGCAATGATATCAACATGTTTCAGTGATCTTTCTGTATGCGGCATAATACGGCGGTCTTCTCGACACACACCATCTTTAGGGGGTGTAATACCCTTTTGGCAAGCACCAAATGCGACATAGCGAAAAGCAGTATTACCTTTATTGACAATAACATTGTTGCCTAAAGAGTAATCTAATTTTTCCTGACGAGGATTTACCACTAATATCGTAGACAATATAGTACTGGTTGCCACCTGCGCGCCCATTCCTGCGGAATGGTGCTCACTTGGCACTAATACTTCATCATTCCAGATAATGCGGTAATAGCGCTCTTGATTATCTTTTGGCCCATGATAAAAAAACTTCACGACAACATCTTTTTTAGGTGCAACAACAGCCCGTGCCGGACTAAAGGTAATATCACTTGTACTGCCTTGTGTTAACGGTTCCATCGTAAACGGGCTTTTAATTGGCTCAACCTTGACCGCCATAAGATGCGCAGCATGCGTATCAACATTACTGATTTTTTGAGTTATTCGCTCAGATTTAGAGGGTATTTCAACCGTCACATCATCCATATAAAAAGCATACGAATAACTGCTAATTAATAGCGGAAATAGCGCATAAAAATAACGATGCTTCATAGAATCTCTCTAACAAATAACGAATAAGGCAGTCACTCGACTGCCTCCGCAATTCAAGTTTCAGCTCTGCTTACGCAATTAGCTCCAAGTCGCTTGGAAAGTTACTTGTGCTTGGCCTTCATACATACCGTCAGCTAATTTATCAAAGCTAGTATTTTTCGGGGCAACGGCTGTTGCAACAAAACGGTCAGCAGATTCTGACTCTGCAGCTAAACCATCTAGTGATGACAAGAAAGAGTTGATGCTACCACTCTTATTTAGCAGTGTTGGACTAGCTTCATCTTTTGATAATGCTTTATCACCAACACTGAGTAAAACTTCAAACTTCTGATCAGGCTGAGCAATATGCGCGGCATAACCTTCACTTTGGATTGCTTCAAGTTTAAAATCTGTTGCTGCATCACCTTCAGCGTTTTCATTTTGAATATTAACAATAAATGGTGCATCAGTAGGTGCGAAGGTTTTGCTCTTTGGCAGATATTTAAAGTTGATAGAGCCTACTGGGCTAACAATCAGGCGTGCATGGCTGTTTTTTTCTGCAGTCACAACCCAAGTTGCAGAATCTTGTGCTGTACCCACCTCTGCTGCCATTACATTGCCAGACAGAATAACGCTCATCATTGCGCCAGCGATCAGATGCTTTTTCATACTTATCTTCCTTTTTCAATAATGTAGGCTTTGAATAATTGCAAGCCTTTACTCAATTTACGGAATTCACTATAGCCATCAAATCCGAACAATTATATGAGACCATTCTTAAAAAATAAGACATGTAATGGGAATACAACATAGAGGCGTGACAGACCATATTGTTGCTAATAAAATCACAACAATACTCGGCTAAATAGCTATCAGTCTTATTTTAAGACCACTCTGATATCAATACATGAAGTGCTTCGTTATGCTACGGATGATGATGGCACGTACGGATGTGTCAAGACGGATAAGCGTATATTTATGAATAAACCTACGATTGCTGTGGTTGATAACAGCATCATTGAGTGTAAGTTTCTACAAAAAAAATTACAGGCTTTGTATGACGTTAATGTCATTTTATTTTCAGATATAGAGCGTGCTTTGCATGAACTTCCCGATTATTCCGTTAACGCAATCCTTTGCGATATTCATATGCCAGACCAAGCTGGAGCAGAATTTTTACTCAACCTAAAAGCCGTATATACAGAAAACTCCCCTTCTGCACGCCCTCTTATTATTTGGTTAAGTTCATCTACTGATCGCGTATTATACTCTCATCAACGCCTTGCTATTGAATCGGGTTTTCATTGCCCGCTGGCTATCAGTAAACCACTGCAAACCCAGCACTATCAGAGCATTATTCAAGCAATAACACATCAGCAGAAAACAGCCACAGGATATACCACACAAAGTAGCATATCCTGCCAAAAAGTAATATCAAGCAAAAATATTCACCGTTTATTATTGATGATCCGAAGCGTAACTCTGGTGTTACAACCCCAAATAGCACTAAATAAACAGTGTATTATCGGTGCTGAAGCACTCGCGCGCTTTACAGAGAGTTCTCATCCATTCGCAGATAATCATCTGGCTATTTTGGCTGATATTGAAACACACAATCTGGATAACCTGCTGTTTATGACCATGCTTGATAAAGTGATTGAGCTGCAATGTTCACTAGTAAAAAAAGGTATAGGCTACCCTATTTCAATTAATGCCTCGGCAAAGACAATTGCCTCTATTGAATTGGTAAAAGAGATATCTAGCCGCTGGTTCAGTGCAAAACTACCGGCAAAATTGCTGACGATAGAGCTGACTGAAAACAGCCAGATCAATAGCAAAATTGAGTTGATTGCAGCCATGAATTTACTGCAAAATGAAGGATTTGGTATTTCACTTGATGATTACGGTATCGGTATTTCATCCCTTAAAATGCTCTCTGAAATTCCCTTTACAGAATTAAAACTAGATAAAGCCTTTATTGCCAATATTACTGAAAGCCCGGTCTGTTATCACATTGTCAAACATACTGTTGATTTATGTCAGAAGTTGAAAATTTCAGTTGTGGCTGAAGGCGTAGAATCAAACAGCCAGCATCTTGCTCTGCAAGAGATCCAGTGCCCAGTTGCACAAGGCTATCATTTTTATAAACCTATGCTACCCGCACACTATTCACAATTGTGTTTACAATAACCTTACCCGCCGCCATTTAATTTCAACACCGTGCCCCATGCAGGACACGGTAATGCAAATATTATTTATTGTCCCGGCTGATAAATCTGGTCAAACACTCCACCTTGTGCAAAATGTGTTTGCTGTGCTTGTGCCCAATCCCCAAACAGATCACGAATAGTAAATAGCGTTAACTGGCCAAACTGGTTGGCATATTGTGCTGCTATTTTTGGATCTGTCGGACGATAAAAATTTTTCGCTGCAATAGTCTGTGCTTCAGGTGAATACAGATACGCTAAATACTCTTTAGCAACAGCCTGAGTACCCCGCTTATTTACCACTTTATCAACCACTGCCACTGGCGGCTCGGCCAAAATAGAGACAGAAGGCGTGATAATATCAAACTTATCCGCACCCAGCTCTTTGAGCACTAAATGCGCTTCATTTTCCCATGTAATCAGCACATCGCCGATATCACGCTCAACAAATGTGGTGGTTGCCCCACGCGCACCGGAATCCAGTACTTTCACATTACGGTACAATTTACCCACAAACTCTTGCGCCGCAGCTGCCGAATTCTGATTTTGCTTTAACGCATAACCCCATGCTGCCAGATAGTTCCAGCGTGCGCCACCTGAGGTTTTTGGGTTTGGCGTGATAACTTCAACATCTTGACGGATCAGATCGTTCCAGTCTTTTATCTGTTTTGGGTTACCCTTTCGCACTAAAAACACAATCGTTGAATTAAAAGGCGTTGCGTGGTGTGCATAGGCCTCTGCCCAAGCAGGATTAACACGGCCTTTTTTCGCAATAGTATCAATATCATATGCCAAAGCTAGTGTCACAACATCGGCTTCAAGCCCATCAATCACCGCACGGGCCTGCTTGCCCGAACCACCATGAGATTGCTTTACCACCACATCATCACCGTGTAGCTTTTTCCAGTGCGCGGAAAAGAGCGTGTTATATTCGGCAAACAGTTCACGGGTAGGGTCATACGAGGCATTCAGCAACGTAATTTCAGCAGCCTGCACACTCAGTGTTAGTAATGTTGCAGCCGCTGCGGTGGTTATCCATGAATATGCGCGTAATGTCATGCGGTAACTCCTGTAATCGATTAATGCCAATATCAGTCAAAATGGCTGTTGACACTGTTTTAATCGGAATTACCGCATTTCAAAAACAACAAAAATTGCTATCGATAGCAGAAAAAAACATGTTGTTATGGATAGATCTCAATCGGCGTTCCCGGTTCAATTGAACGCCATATTTCATCCATGTCATGGTTAAGCACCGCAATACAACCGTTAGTCCAGTTAGAGCGCTGCACACTGCTACTCTGAACCGCATTCGGCTGACCATGGATCATCAACATATTGCCCGGATTTACGCCACTCGCCTGCGCACGCTTAATATCATTGATATTGGGATAAGAGATATGAATCGCCTTGTAGTACTGAGAATCATCTTTTTTATAGTCGAGCAAATACCGCCCTTCGGGTGTTCGGTTATCACCACGCATCACTTTATGCCCAACCGGATTTGCCCCGAGTGCAATCCAAAAACTTTTTATCTCCTTCCCATTACGTAAAAGAGATAAACGGTACTGTGATTTTTTTACCACAACTAAATCCGCTTTCGGTGGCTCTTCCACAAAACTGGCTAAAGCAAGCGGTGCAAAAAAAGCCCCTGAAAACACAATACTACATACCCACAACCATAATTTTGGTACTACAAACAACTGGCGCATGATCTACTCTTATTTAAGTCACTTACAATGATCAACATGACGTCAGCACAGCAATAGGTGTTCATCACCCAAATACAGAGTAACCCCTGTACGTTGAGCGGGTAAACATTAATGAGTGGCCGATTTTCAGCGTATAATAAACAGCCGCTAAAAACTTGCAATCACTAGTTTCACGACACCTTGAATCATTATTTTTGTCTGATAAATCACCATCACCTCTTTTCTTCACTCTGCAAAAAAATCTTCTGGTTCAGGATGTGATACCGATCATAATGAAAGGAAAAAAGGCAAGAGATAGCTAATAATCTTCAGTAGTATTTCGCAAAATAACGCGGATAAACATGGCATCAGCCTCTTTCTGTACATTGCCATCGACATATCGCGAACCAAACACTGATCGCTTCCTTACCGATTTTAACGGATAACCGGACAACTCTATGACAACCTATACCTTTCCTGAAGGCTTTATCTGGGGCTCGGCAACCGCTGCGCTGCAAATTGAAGGCGCGGCTCGTGAAGAGGGGCGCGGATTATCGCAGTGGGATGTTTTCTGCCACGAGCACCCAGAGCGTATCTATCAACAAGCCAACCCTGATGTAGCCTGCGATCACTACCATCGCTACCGCGATGATGTGCGCCTGATGAAAGAGATTGGCCACAATGGTTACCGTTTATCAATCAGCTGGCCACGCCTAATACCGACAGAAGATGGTCAGATTAACCCACAGGGTGTTGAGTTTTATAACAACCTGTTTGATGCACTGCTGGCAGAAGGTATTGAACCGAATGTCACGCTCTACCACTGGGATCTTCCGGTATGGCTGGCCGATAACGGTGGCTGGGAAAATCCTAAAACGCTTGATGCCTACCTGCATTTTGCCAAAACCTGCTTTACCCTGTTTGGCGATCGCGTTAAACGCTGGGCAACCTTTAATGAGCCGGCCTGGACGACACTCAATGGCTATGTCACCGCACTGCATCCGCCCTGCAAGCATGACTATCGTGCCGCCATTCAAGTTGCCCACCATTTTGTACTGGCCCATGCGCGTGCAGTAAAACTGTTTCGTGCGCTTAATACCGGTGGTGAAATTGGTTTGGTGCTGAATATGTCAACCGTGTATCCGGCAACCGACAAACCGGAAGATATTGCTGCGGCGCATTTAGCTGACGGCATGTTAAACCGCTGGTTTATTGATCCGGCTCTGCTAGGGCGTTATCCGCAAGATGTGGTCGATTTTTATCAGCAACATAATCTGCTGCCTGAATGGGATGAGCAGCAATTACGTGATATTGCCGAAACAAAAATTGATTTTATCGGCGTTAATTACTATTACCCGCACTATGCCACTGCCGATGCAACCGATACCGAGTTCCACATTAACAACTCAGGCAATAACAGTGATGACTGCAAGTTCTCTATTGCCGGAGTGGTTCGTTTTGTCAAAAATCCACACGGAAAATACACTGACTGGGGCTGGGAAATTGCACCGCAAGCAATGTATGACTTGCTACAACGAGCACATGAGTATGCCCCCGGCATTCCGGTTTATGTCACCGAAAACGGTATCGGCATGCAAGATCAGCTTAATGCCGACGGTTCGGTTGATGATGATGGCCGTATTGATTTTGTCCGCGAGCACCTCAAAGTCATTCATCAGGCTGTAAATGATGGCATTAATGTCCGCGGTTACTATATGTGGTCATTAATGGATAACTTTTCGTGGATCAACGGCTTTAAAAAACGTTATGGCTTTTTGTATATTGATCGGGAAACACAGCAGCGTTACAAGAAAAAATCAGCTTATTGGTATGCTGAGGTTGCTGCAAAAAATGGTTTTGATGAATAACCAGAGCAGCTATATGCGCGTATCGGTTGATGCGCGTTGATCTTATTGAAATGCTCGCTGATCTTATTGAATAGTGACATTATCGGGGGTACAGCGAAGTCTGTGCCCTTTTTTATAACGCTGTGCTATTGAGTAATACAGATATAAAATTAATCTATTTATGGGATGGAGGATATAAGCCAAAGCAAAAAGCCGAAGACAAAATACTTTTGAAGGGATAAAACACCAACCCCAGAAACGGGTGGAGGCTCTACCAGCCACATCCCGGCACTCGATTTCTACGCCTTGGCTGCTTCCTTCCGGATCTGACCAGGTCGACATAGTATCAATGCGGGAGGACCAATAGAGCCTCCATTGACAAACTTTCACTTGTGATCCCGTGAAAGCGCGGCAATTATCAGGGATACTGCCGTAGAATGCAATAGCTAAACCGTTCAGGTGATGTTTTCTTGCTCAGAATCAGCCAATAAAGATTCCCCCATTAATTCAATGAGTAGCAAAATTAGCCACATCATTAAAATTGGCATCGAAACATGCTCAACCTGATACAGCGTCAATGCTGCAAATGGCAGTGTCGGCAGTAACCAAGTTAAACGATATAACATTTGCCTGCTCTGTTGCTGTTGCAACATCTGAATCGCTGAAATAACCCCAATAACCGACATCACCGCCAGTGTCTGCATCGGTAACCACACACTCAGAGGGATAGCCACCACCAACAGCGCGGTTGTATTACCTTTCAACCCTCTCCAGCCTTGGCACAACAGCGCAATTGTACTCACAGCCAAAAACTGACCAAAAGTTAACCATGCCGATCCACCAATAGCTCCTTCACTTTGCAGCACCATAACCGCACTAGGCATCGCAATCCATGGAGTAAACAGGGCTAATCGCAAGTTACTTGAGGCTGACGGGGAAAATAAAATAGACAGCATCGGGTATGCCATCAAGGTCGCCACACTCAGGCAGAGCGGTTGTAACGGCAGTATTGCCATAAACAGCATAATCACCGCCACCAAAACTGCACCGCGCACCCCTGATTGCGGAAGCAGCCACACCACAAACAGCAGCGATAATACCAGATTCAGATCTGTTACAGAGTGTGCCATTGAAACCGTAGCCAGTAGCGTAAACAGCACTGCGGCGAATGTAAAAACACGCTCTCTCATACATGCCTCCTTGTTGTATGTATTACCACTGTTATAGGTCGGTATTCTGTATCTCTGTTATTTTTATATACCTCTGTTATATCTCCACGCTTTAACACTTACCACCACATCAAACCAGATTTCTACAAAGCGCTACGTTGAATTATGTTGAGTATAGGTGGTTCTGCCTATGAGAAGATCAAACTCAGCATTAACACCGAGTTTCAACCACAGATAAATCACCGTTATAAAAACGCACACCACACTCGCCTTGTTCTGCCAATTCTCTTACTTATGTCAATTCACGGGGAAGATTTATTGCCACAGTGGTGTCATTTACGTTTTCTCTCAAGGGAAAACCCAAATACACGCTGTCATAACACAATGACAGATTCATACTGAGGTTTTAGCCCACCGCACAGTTAATGCTATGCTTCTGATATTCCACTGCGTATCACGCAAAAATAGAAACGTAATTAATCGGTGCCACAGAGCATCGGATGATGTATTCCGAGGTTATTCATGAGCGATGTATTGGCAGGATTACTGCAACTCCTGCATTTGGAAAAAATTGAAGAGGGTATTTTTCGGGGGCAAAGTCAGGATTTAGGCCTTCGCCAAGTCTTTGGCGGGCAGGTTATTGGTCAGGCTCTGCATGCGGCCAAGCAAACTATCTCTCCTGAGCGGGCGGTACACTCTTTTCACAGCTATTTTTTACTGCCCGGTGATAGCCATAAGCCGATTGTGTACGACGTTGAAATTTTGCGTGAAGGCCGTAGTTTCAGTACCCGTCGTGTCAGCGCAATTCAAAATGGTCGCCCTATTTTTTATCTCACCGCCTCTTTCCAGCTTCATGAAGAGGGCTTTGAACATCAAGATACCATGCCGGTTGTTCCACAACCTGAAACGCTAGAATCTGAATTAGATATTGCACGTAAGATGGCACATCTTCTGCCCGCTTCGGTAAAAGAGAAATTTCTGTGCGAACGCCCGATTGAGATGCGTCCGGTTAAATTTAGCAACCCACTAAAAGGGGAAGTTGATCTACCAACACGTTATGTCTGGTTTAAAGCAAACGGTAGCATGCCTGATGACCAGCGGGTGCACCAATATTTGCTGGCCTACGCGTCTGACTTTAACTTCCTACCCACCGCGTTACAGCCGCACGGTAAAGGTTTTTTGGAAGCCGATATGCAGGTTGCAACGATTGATCACTCCATGTGGTTTCACCGCCCTTTCCGTATGGATGATTGGCTTTTATATGCAGTTGAAAGCCCGTCGGCATCAGGTGCACGCGGCCTTGTACGCGGCAGTGTATTTACGCGTGATGGGCTATTGGTTGCCACTACCGTACAAGAGGGTTTAATCCGCCAACGTAAATGATTTTTTTCCCTGATTAATCACTGCCTATCAAAACCCTGAAACCGGATCTCGTATCCGGTTTTTTTATAACCAACACCGTATGCTGATAAAAATTGATTAAATCAGTACGCTCAGTGCTGTTTACTTGCTAACCTTATTATTTTAGATAACACTAAATTAAATGAATCTTAATTAAGAGGTGTTTTATGTCTACTATGGATGCACAAAACAGGCCTAAGATCCTAATTGTTGGCGGTGTAGCCGGAGGTGCTTCCGCTGCCGCACGAGCACGGCGCGTTAATGAGCACGCTGAAATCATCGTTTTTGAGCGCGGTGAATACATCTCATTTGCCAACTGCGGGTTACCTTATCATATTGGGGGCGATATCCCCGAACGCCAATCACTGCTTTTACAAACGCCCGAGAGCTTGAAACGACGATTTAATGTTGATGTCAGAGTGCAGCACAATGTACTGAGTATTGACCGAGATACTAAGCAGATCACCGTGCATAATAAACTGACCGTTGAGCAATATATTGAGCATTATGACAAGCTGCTACTTAGCCCTGGTGCATCACC
>CAMTGL010000048.1 GCA_947071955.1 uncultured Plesiomonas sp. | reverse complement strand
AACCCGCATATTAGCGGTTGGAATAGCTTTGATAGGTGTTGTAAAAAATACCGTGAAAAGTAGACAGTTGCGCGAGCAGTGATAGAGCCTGTTTTGACTTCCTGCCGATAATTCACTTTGTGCCAGCAGATACCACGCCAGCGAACACCGCGTGGCTGTTGCCATGTATAAGCGATAATATGCCACAAAATTTTGCCGCACAAACATAGCCCCAGCAGTAATAGCGGAAGCAGTAAGCTAGCCGTATTGCCTTGTTGCTGAATCAGTGCTCGGGGGTCATTGAGCCATTGATTGATCAGTACAGCCAGTGTCGGTGGTGTTGTTGGCCCAAGGATCAGTGCCATATCCACAACGGATATACTGTAGGCTGCAACGGCAATCAGCGGCCATTTGAGTTGCGGTAGCAGTTGTGGCAGCAGGATATGCCACCAAATTTGCCGAGGGGCGTAGCCTAAACTGCGGGCAACGGTCAGTTGTTGTTGCAGAGTTTGCTTTTGCAGCAGCGCAGACATCGCCCAGAGCAAAAACCAGCTCTCTTTGAGAGCAAGGGTTAGCGTCAGCGTGATGGCATAGGGGTCATGGATTGTTTGCCATGCGGGTGGCACAGCCCATGCAAAGACGGAGGCAAGCACACGGGAGAACCCGCCCGAGGGCGCAACCAGAAATGCGATGCCAACTGCAAATGCAATATGTGGTAGAGCCAAAAACAGTGGCAGTTGGCGGCTGATTTTCAGCCAGCTAGGGCTGGTGTAGTAGCTGATAACCGTTAGCAACATCAGCCCCAGTGCCAGCAGGGTTGAGCCAACCGTTGAACTGAGGGTCAGCCATAGCGCGGCAACAAATTGTGGCGCAGCAAGCAGACTTTGCCATACAGACCAACGGAGCAATGGTACTGCCGTTTGCAGCACGCTGATAACAACGGGTATAAATATCAGCCCTACTAGCAAGATGGCGCAAATCGATAGCCATTTTTCCTGTAGGCATCGGCTGATACTGCAGCCAGCCGTGCTGCCACTCTTTAACATGGTCATTTGACCACTCCTAAAACCATGGATAGCTGGGTATCTTATGGCTGATTACCATAACGGCGTAGCCACTCCTGCTCTAACGGTGCTACCCAACTGGCATGCGGTTCAGCCAATACCGGAATGGATGAGACAGAACTTGCCGCTGTTGATGTTGCTGTGTGGTTATCCCCTGAACGAGTACGCTCTTGCGGTGTGGCCTGTTCCAAAATAGCGGCATTTAATACCGAAGGATCACCCCAAATAGCGATATCAGCTTTACGTTGCTGAGCAGGCGCAGACAACAAAAAATTAGCAAAAACTTGTGCAGCCGCCTTAGCGCTTGAATTAAACGGAATAGCCAGATAATGAACATTACCGAGCATGCCGGCAGAGAACCCAAAGCTATACACACTCGGTGGCAAGCGCTCTTGCCGTACCAAACTGGCGGCTTCATTCGGGTTAAAGGTCAGAGATAACACCAGTTCACCGTCTGCCAGCATAGTATTCATGGTTGTCGCACTCAGGGGAAAACTGCGCCCCTGTCGCCATAATAGCGGGTGCAGTTGATCAAGGTAGTGCCACAGCGGTGCAGTCGCCTGTGTAAATGCCGATTCTGACACCGGTTGTTGCAGCAGCTCAGGGTGAGGCGTAAGTTCAAGCAGCAGTTGCTTTAACAGCGCCACACCATGAAAAGCGGGTGGTTGCGGGTAGGTTACGCGCCCACTATGCTGGCGGGCAAACGTCAGTAGTTCGGCCGCCGAATTCGGTGGCGAGGTTGTGTATTGGCGGTCAGTGATAAAGGTGAGTTGTGCCAACCCCCATGGCGCTTCAAACCCCTCGGTCGGCACAGAAAAATCAACGGTGACGGGTTTAGATTGATCCACATATTGCCAGTTAGGTAAGCGGTCTGCCCATGGGCCGTACAGCAAGCCAGACTGTTTTAAAATATGGAAATTCTCACCGTTAACCCACAGCAGATCGACCGAGCCTTTTTGATCTCTGCCTGCTCTCTTTTCTGCCTGAATACGCGTAATAGCTTCACTGATATCCGCCGTTTTGACATGAATAACATCAATGCCATAGCGCTGTTTTACCTCTTTGGCTGCCCATTGCAGATAAGCATTGGTATTTTCATTACCGCCCCATGCATTGAAGTAGAGTGTTTGCCCTCTGGCTTGTTGCTCGAGCGCTGCCCACTCATTGGTGTTGGCGGCATAACTGATGTGGGAAGAAAGCAAACCAGAGATAAGCCACAGCGTGGTTAAACAGCAAAAGCGGGTAAACATGGTTTATCATCCTTGAGGGAAAATCAGTCTTTAGGTCTTAAGCGTTAAGTATGGCAGTTCCCTGCTAGAGGCGTTATACGCTACATCAACATACACGACAAACGGGCATAGATTATGGCGCTGGTTTGGCTCGCTTATTTATACACCGTTTTATGAATACTGGAAAAATACCGATAAGCAGCAAAGAGATCAGAATAACGGGCGATAAAATATCCGCAGGGTGGCGAATTTGGCTTAGTTGAGTACCGGCATTCACATAAATCAGCGCGGCTGGCAGCATTCCTAACTGACTAACCCAGTAATAGGTACGGCTACGTATCTGCGTCAGCCCCATTAAAATATTCACCAAGAAAAATGGAAACAGGGGAATTAAGCGCAGCGTGAGTAAATACAACAACCCCTCTTTGGCTAATCCAGCATTAATGGTTTGTAAACGTGCCGGAAAACGCAGCTCTACGCTCTCTTTCAGGCAATAGCGGGAAACCCAAAACGCTAGGGTTGCCCCGATACTTGAGGCAAAAGAGACTAACAGTACCCCCAGTGGCAAGCCAAACAGCGCACCGGTTGCCAGCGTCATAATGGTTGCGCCGGGCAAAGAGAGCGTAACAACAGCAATATACAGAATAAAGATAACCAGCCATGCCTGACGAGGGGCTACATCGCGCCAGAGTAACAGTGCGGTATAGCGCTCTTGAAGGTGTTCGAGCGTCAAAATGTGCTGTAGCCCAAAGATAAAATAGAGCGAAATCAGCCCAATGAGTAATGCACCCAGCCCCAGTTTTCGGTACATGGTGATCAGTTCCTTGCGTGCATAAAGTCACGGTATTACAGCACAAAAAAGATAAAACAGAGCGAAAACACAAAAGTATGGGATAGAGCAAAAATGTAAGCAAGGGGATAAAACGAAAGAGGATTTACAATGACTACGAAGATAAAAACGAAGAGATAAGGAAAAAAGTAGACCCGAAGTGGCGGAGGAGGTGAGATTCGAACTCACGAACGCTTTCGCGTCGCCGGTTTTCAAGACCGGTGCCTTCAACCGCTCGGCCACTCCTCCACTCGGGTGATGCGCACTATAGAGATCTGCTTTGCCAATGTAAACCCCCTGCAAAACTGAATGCGCATATTTTCAACATTCCGCGCATTTTGTCGGCACTTTTACCCGAGTTTGCGTTCAAAATGTTCAGACGTGCAGACTTGAACTTCGTCACACAAGCCCATATATAGGAAACACAAGCTACAATAATCCGTTATGATACCGGAACAAAAACAATATTCAGGCCGCTACAGTAGAGATATCTGCGTAACGTGCTTTTTGCTGTGTACATTTCTCACAACATAACGTTATTTTTTGATTGATAAATAAGGATAAGACCATGGAACCTATCGTTATCACACAACGTGAAACGAGTCTGCTGAGCACGCATAAGGTGTTGCGAAATACCTATTTCCTGCTCGGCTTAACACTCGCATTCTCCGCGGCCATTGCCACAACCAGTATGCTGATGGGCTGGCCTCGTCCGGGCTTTCTGTTAACGCTGGTCGGTTTTTATGGCCTGCTGTTTATGACTGAACGCTATGCCAACAGTGCTAAAGGGCTGATTGCTGTTTTTGCGTTGACCGGTTTTATGGGTTACACCCTTGGCCCATTGCTCGGTGCTTTTCTTAAAGCCGGTGCAGGTGATGTCATTCTGACTGCACTTGGCGGTACCGCATTAGTCTTTTTCAGCTGTTCGGCATATGTGCTGACGACCCGTAAAAATATGTCTTTTATGGGCGGCATGTTGACCGCAGGCGCAATTGCACTGTTAATCCTGATGGTGGCGGGGATCTTCTTACAGATGCCGGCAATGAATCTGGCTATCAGCGCACTGTTTGTTCTGTTCTCGTCCGGCATGATTTTGTTTGAAACCAGCAATATTATTCATGGTGGCGAAACCAACTATATCCGTGCAACAGTCAGCCTGTATGTCTCGTTATATAACCTGTTTATCAGCCTGCTGAGCATTCTAGGTATCATGCGCGACGAGTAATCGCCTGTAACGCGGTATATGCGTGATAACGTGATAAGTAATATAATTGGCATTCAGCCGAGTATTGCTGCGTATTAACATCAAACCCTGCTTTAGCAGGGTTTTTTTACTCAATAACCCGATTAAGTAAGAAGCAGAAAATCCATGTTGGAATATCAAGGCCATCAGATTGAAACTGATGCGAAAGGTTATCTAAAAAACAGTCAAGATTGGCATGAAGCGTTAGCTGACCTGATAGCGCAAGGCGAAGGGATCACCTTATCGCCAGCGCACTGGGAAGTGGTACGTTTTGTGCGCGAGTTTTACCAAGAGTACAACACCTCACCGGCCATCCGTATGCTGGTAAAAGCGATGGCGCAAAAATACGGGGAAGAGAAGGGTAACAGCCGCTATTTATACAAACTGTTTCCGGAAGGCCCAGCCAAGCAAGCCACCAAAATTGCCGGTTTACCCAAGCCGGTAAAATGTATCTGATGTAGTTATTCTGTTATCGAATCTAATCATACAGTCTGCCGGAAATTGCGTTGATTGAGCATGAATAGCCCAGTTAACGTACGTCAAATTCTGTTAGCTCACAAAAAGGCACTTCTTCAGCCATTAAGCACTCTACAGTGGCTGAACGGGGGCCTTCACTGAGCCAGTTAATCAGAGTGTTAATTGCCAGCTCATCACCACAGGCCAAAACCTCGACTCGGCCATCACTCAGATTGCGGGCATAGCCTTTCAAACCGAGCTTTTGGGCCTGTTGCTGGGTAAAATAGCGAAACCCCACCCCCTGAACATGGCCTGCGATACAGATTTTCATACTGATCTTACTCATACATGATCCCTCCCCGAGGATGATAGGCTGTCATGGTTGCAGAGAATGATAAAGCTGCTGTCAGAACCCTATTTGTCACAGGTATACAGAGTAAGCGCTGTTCATATTTTAACCTTACTCATCCCAAAGTATAGTCAATTACTATGCGCATCGAGCCATAAATTATCGGGATAACGGCAGATAGCCAGTCAGGTTGATTGCATTTATGCAGTAGCTCACCGAAAATAGCGCCCTATTTTGATCAGCTCTTGAGCACATAAATTATGTCTGCACGTGTAATACTGGCAAAAGGCCGCGAAAAATCGCTGCTACGTCGTCATCCTTGGATCTTTTCAGGCGCTATTGAGCGCGTGGAGGGAAAACCACTTTCCGGTGAAACCGTTGATGTGTGTGATAAAGGTGGCCACTTTCTGGCGCGTGCCGCATGGTCTGCTGATTCACAAATTCGTGCCCGTGTGTGGACATTTGATAGCAATGAAGAGATCGATCAGGCCTTTTTTGTCCGCAAACTCAAGCAAGCGCAAGCATGGCGCAATGTGGTTGCCGCACGTGATGATCTGACCGGTTATCGCTTGATCGCCGCCGAGTCAGATGGTTTACCGGGGATCACCATTGATCGCTACGATAATTATCTGGTGCTGCAACTGCTCTCTGCTGGCGCAGATTTCCATCGCCTGACGTTAATCAATGCGCTGCGTGAATGCTTCCCTGAGTGCAACATCTATGAGCGCTCTGATGTTGCCGTGCGTAAAAAAGAGGGGCTGGCTGAAACTACCGGCGTACTATTTGGAGAAGAGCCGCCTAAGCATCTACCTATTCGTGAAAACGGTGTGCAGATTATGGTCGATATTAAAGGCGGCCATAAAACCGGTTTTTATCTTGATCAGCGTGAAAGCCGTTTATCTGCTAGCCGTTATGTGGCTGGAAAGCGTGTATTAAACTGTTTTTGTTACACCGGTGCATTTGGTCTGTTTGCACTAAAAGGTGGCTGTGACAGCGTCGTGAACGTTGATATCTCTCAGCCCGCACTTGATATTGCTCGTCAAAACGCAGAGCTTAATGGTTTTGATATGAGTAAAGCCGAGTTTGTTCGTGCTGACGTGTTCAAATTACTGCGTGAATATCGTGATAAAGGCGAGAAATTTGACGTTATTATCATGGACCCACCGAAATTTGTTGAAAACAAAAGTCAGTTGGCCGGTGGTTGCCGTGGTTACAAAGACATCAATATGCTAGCAATGCAGCTGTTGAACCCTGAGGGGATGCTGCTGAGTTACTCCTGCTCTGGTCTGATGGAGTCTGGTCTGTTCCAGAAAATTCTGGCCGATGCTGCGCTCGATGCCAAACGTGAAGTGCAGTTTGTAGATTACTTCTCACAGGCTGCTGATCATCCTGTTATCAGCACCTATCCAGAGGGTTTGTACCTCAAAGGATTTGCTTGCCGCGTGATTTAAAATACCGCAAATTTACATGTATAGCCTACGATAAATCTCTACTCAACAGGGTGCAAAAGTGCCCTGTTGCAGCCGCCTCTCATTAGCCTTTAATGGTTGAAAAAAGCATAATATTTGTTCGTTACGCTTGATATTTTGCAGTTAACCCCCCAGATTGAGAGAAAGAGTCGCAGATTATCGAGGAGGGCATCATGATTGCCGTAAAATTTAAACCAGGACAGCAAGTTCGCCATAGAATGCTGGGCTTTCTTGGGGTTATTCTTGATGTCGATGCGAATTATTCACTGCAAGAGCCAACACCGGCAGAGATGGGGATCGATGAAGCCTTGTGCAGTGGGCCTTGGTATCATGTGTTGATGCAAAATGAGGCCGGTGAGCAGGTGCATACCTATATTGCCGAAGTTCAGTTGGATCAGGAAACCCTACCCTTGCATCCGGATCAGCCGGATATGGATGACATCGCCGAGGCGATTCAGGAGCAGCTAGCGCTGCCACGTACGCTGCATTAAGTTTTAAGTCTATTGGTTGTGCAGTGTGTGTCTTATTTTCTTCGGCGGCGAGCACAAACCCTGTGCTCGCCGCCGATTGTATTTTAGCTTATTAAGTGCGCTATTTTACTACGTCAGTAGCCGATTCCAGACGGATTTAAATCAAGCGCTGGCGCGTTTTAATGTTTGGTATCAATGCTCTGTATCAAGGCTCGGTGTTGCCAAATCAAGGCGTGGTAACTCAATTTTCGGGCAACGATCCATCACCACCTGCAACCCCGCAGCAGCCGCCAGTGTTGCCGCCTCTTCATTGATGATCGCCAGTTGTAGCCATAACGTTTTTGCGTTAATCGCGATAGCCTCTTGTGCAATGGCATAAGCTGCATCGGCGCTGCGGAACACATCAACCATATCAACCGGTTCACTGATCTCACTCAAACTCGCTTGCACGGTTTGGCCCAAAATCGTCTTTCCAGCCAGACTTGGATTTACTGGAATAACCCGATAACCCTGCTGCAAAAGGTAGTCCATTACCCGATAACTTGGCCGTTCAGGTTTATCGCTGGCACCGACCAATGCAATAGTGCGGGTTGCCTGTAATATCTGTTTGATACTCTGATCGTTCATCGCAAACTCCTGTTATGAATGGGGGAACTGAGTTGATCTGTATCACAGCGTTATATCTGTCTCAGGAAGTGATTGCAAAGTGTTGTATGATTCGGCATCTTTTTATTCAGTTTTTGATAAGAAATGGCATCCGTGTATGCCCTGAATATTGTCGCTATTGCCGTTAACAGTACGACACCCAGTCAATAATAGGAGATTCACATGAAATTGCGCCATCTTTACGCTGGGATGCTGGCGTTATCCTGTTCAGCGCCCTTGCTGGCTGCCAGCCTGAGTGTATCGAATGACATTGAACTACTGATGGTCGACGGTAATAAAGTGTCGAGCAGCCTGTTAAAGTCAACAAACCATGTTGAACTGCCAAACAGCACCAGTCAGATACTGTTTCGTGTGGAGAAAATTGTCCGTTCAGGCTCTGATCAGACACTGTTTACCTCGTCACCTATTATCGTCTCTTTTGAGACAACCGCTGATCAGAAAGTATCAATAGCATTACCGCGTTTAGATACTGACAGTGAAGGGAAGCGCTTTAATCAGGCTCTGAACTTTCGTTTAGTGGATCAGGCTGGAAAAAATATTCCGTATAAATCGGATGTACTGAGTGTTGATGGTTTGATGTCATCACGCAATATGCAAGACGCACTGGCAACATACAACCATTCGAGTGCTGCAGCGGCATTGGCTGATTTAGCGCCAGCTATGGCTGCTACATTAACGGTACCGGTTGTTGCTGGGGCTGCACCTGCGGCATCGCCAACACAAGCGGTGAGCCAGCAAACAGTTACTTTAAAGGGTGAGAACGTATCAGAGCAGATGTTGCAGTATTGGTTTCAGCAGGCAGATACTAAAACACAGCAACGTTTTATGCGCTGGGCGCAGAGTAATGCACGTAAGTAAGCGTTATCCGCTGCTGCTTTTTAATCTTTAGAGGTGTGAACGCGAACAGGTGTTGTTTTGGTTGTATAAACGCACCTGTTCGTAAAAAACACCCATCCCAAAAAGGAATCTGTTATGCATACTACAACCCGAATTATGCCTGCTCGCAAGCAAGTGGCACTGGTTGCCCATGATCACTGCAAAGAGGCGTTGTTACGCTGGGTAAATGAAAATATAGAGAAACTACGCGGCCACGATCTGTATGCTACCGGTACAACGGGGGCGATGATCTCACGTGCCACCGGATTATCGATCAATAGTCTGCTCAGTGGCCCGATGGGGGGAGATCAGCAATTGGGCGCGTATATCTCTGAAGGAAAAATTGATGTGCTGTTTTTCTTTTGGGATCCGCTGAATGCTGTACCACATGATCCGGATGTAAAAGCGTTGCTGCGTATCTCTGCGGTCTGGAATATTCCGATTGCAACAAACCGTGCCAGTGCCAATTTTTTGGTTAATTCAGCCCTGTTTTCTGAAGAAGTTAGCATTGAGATCCCCGATTACCCGCGCTATCTGCGTGAGCGTTTAGGCTGATTTTTATCCGCTAAAATACAACTTGTCAGCAGTTCAGAGAGAAGATCCTGCCGTTTTACACAAAAAAACGTTAAAATCAGTACAGCTATGGCCTTTTACCTTGAGGAACGCCCTGATGATGGCGACTGTACTGAATATTTTTAACTTTGTGATGGGTGGGTTTCTCACCACATTGGGCTGGCTGCTGGCAACACTCTTAAGCATTGTTTGCATTGTGACTTTGCCGCTTACCCGCTCTTGTTGGGAAATCACCAAAATGTCGTTAGTGCCTTACGGTAACGATGTGGTGAAGGTCGACGATTTGGAAAACCGCAGTAATGGCCTTCTGGCTGCCGGTGGTTTTATCCTGAATATTATCTGGTTTGTGATGGCCGGCTGGTGGCTGTGTATTGTGCATATCATGGTAGGTATCGCGCAGTGCATCACCATTATTGGTATTCCGGTTGGTATCGCGCATTTTAAATTGGCTGTTGTTGCCCTTTGGCCAGTGGGCCGCCGTGTTGTGCCCAATGAAATTGCTCGCCAGATCCGTGCTGAAAAAGCCAATATCACGTTAGATCGTTATCGCCGTTAATCAGTCAGGAATGTTGTAGTGCCGTTTGTAGGTTCATTATCCCGATTGCGTCATCTGTTCAATAACAGCCGAGTTTTATACTGCACGCAAATTTTTGTGGCGCTAAGCGGTGCGGCTCTTTTCCCGTGGCTGATGGGTGATGTGCTCTCAACCATTCCGGTGACACTTGGGGTAGTGGCGGCAGCGCTGACTGATTTGGATGACCGGTTAACCGGCCGATTGCGTAATATTCTGATTACGTTGATCTGTTTTTTGGTGGCCTCGGTCTCTATTGAATTACTGTTTCCGTACCCGTGGCTGTTTGCTTTGGGGCTGTTGCTCTCTTCATTTAGTTTTATCATGCTAGGAGCGATTGGCCAGCGTTATGCCACTATTGCATTTGGCGCTCTGCTGATTGCTATTTACACTATGCTGGGCATTTCACTGTACGATAACTGGTATCAGCAACCGGCAATGCTACTGGCTGGTGCGCTCTGGTATAGCGTAATTTCACTGCTTGGTTACGTGTTACGCCCAGTACGTCCGGTACAGGAAAATATGGCGGCCTGTTACGAACAACTGGCCCGTTATCTGGATGCAAAAAGTGCATTTTTTGATCCCGATGAGGCAGATCGTTACGATGAGCTGCAAATCAGTGTCGCGTTGAGTAACAGTGCGCTGGTCAGTACACTGAATAAAACCAAATTATCACTGTTTGCCCGTTTGAAAGGTGATCGAGGTCAGCGCAGTACACGCCGGTTATTGCGTTATTACTTTGTGGCGCAGGATATCCATGAACGTGCTAGCTCTACGCACAATCAATATCATGCCTTGGTGCAGCGTTTTCGCCACTCTGATGTACTGTTTCGCTTTCAACGTCTGTTGATGCTACAAGCGAAAGCTTGCCGGCAATTGGCTCAGGCGATCATTGAAGGGAATGAGTATCACCATGATTTTCGTTTCGAGCGGGCGTTCTCACTGCTAAATAGTGCATTAGAGCGGCATCAACCCGAAAAAAAAGAAGACAAGCGCTTACTGGCATCACTGAGTTTTGTTCTGCGTAATTTGCAGGCTATTGACTGGCAATTATCCCATATCAATTCCGATAAAATGATCGGTGTACCACAGGACAATACGCTGGCGGATGATGGGCTGCATAGTTTTTCTGATATTTGGCGGCGTATCGGCGATCAGCTCACGCCAGGCTCTGCGCTATTTCGGCATGCGGTGAGAATGTCATTAGTCTTGTGTGCTGGGTATGCTCTGATCATTGCATTCAATATGGAACGCGGCTACTGGATTTTGCTTACCAGTTTGTTTG
>CAMTGL010000047.1 GCA_947071955.1 uncultured Plesiomonas sp. | reverse complement strand
GTGTTGCCGACGCGTTATCTAAACGCTTAGTGCCGTGTATTACAAGCGGCAATTCCTGCCAATGAACAGATTCACTTACGCTGTTTTGAATCAACGCATGAGCTGCTATTAGAGCAGTTAAGCCAGCATAAGTTGGATATGATCCTGTCCGATTGCCCAGTAGATTCATCACAGAATGAAGGGCTATTTTCGGTCAAATTAGGGGAGTGCGCGATCAGTTTCGTGTGCAGTAAACCCGCCCCTACCACTGCGTTTCCCGCCTGTTTACAAGAGCGTAAATTACTGATGCCTGGCCGCCGATCTGCCTTAGGCAGAAAAATACTGACCTGGATTGATCAGCAAGGTTTAGACGTGCAGGTATTGGGTGAGTTTGATGATGCAGCGCTCATGAAAGCATTTGGTAACGCACACAACGCTATTTTTGTTGCTCCGTCTTTATACGTTAACGAACTGGTGTGTGATGACCATATGGTCGAATTAGGCCGTCTTACTGGGCTATCAGAAGAGTACTTTGCTATTTTTGCTGATCGTATGATTAAACATCCGGCAGTACAGCAAGTATGTAGCGAAGATTTTTCTGATTTGTTTTCATCGCGTAGCAATTGTATGCTCTGAGTTGCTTAATGTACGCTTGCAGTAATACATGCAACATGTAATCAACACAATAATAGAAATCAGAAAATGATGAAAAATACAGTAGAGATAGAGAGCATGGAACAAAACGTAGGGAGAGCCGTCATGCTGTTAAAGGCTATGGCAAATGAAAAGAGGCTTTTTATCCTTTGTCACTTGCAAGATAAAGAGGTATCCGTTGGTGTGCTAAGTGAACGATTAAATCTTTCACAATCAGCACTTTCACAGCATCTGGCATGGCTGCGCCGTGACGGATTAGTTAAAACACGCAAAGAAGCACAGACTGTATTCTATTCACTCAGTAGCCATGCTGTAAAAGAGGTTATCAGTACTCTGCACCGTTTATATTGCGCTGAACAACCCGAGTTTACAGAAACTGTTAGTGAATACGTGGATGCGTAAGCCGCTTAAAGCAGTGGATCTTCGCCATGAGATCACTGTGAGTAGGTTTACGCATGAACGCAAATAAACCGCAGAGAGCTGTCAGGTAAACGAGACTCTCTGATTATTGAAAAGAATTAAATTATCAAGATAAAAAAAACCGGCATAAATGCCGGTTTTTTTTCGATATCTTAAATCAGACAATGATTACATTGCTTTGATTTGAGCTACCAGGTTCGCTTTATGACGAGCAGCCTTGTTCTTGTGGATCAGGCCTTTGCTTGCCATACGATCCAGAATAGGTTGCATGGTCGCAAATGCGGTCATTGCAGTTTCTTTGTTGCCAGTCGCGATCGCAGCGTATACTTTCTTAACGAAAGTACGCATCATGGAGCGACGGCTAGCGTTATGCTGACGACGCTTCTCAGCTTGGACAGCGCGCTTCTTAGCAGACTTGATATTAGCCAAGGTCCAACTCCCAAATATAACTTTTTTTGGACATTTCAAAGGCCGAGGACTATGCCTTTTTCGCCTTCTTTTGTCAATGGATTTGTGCAAATAAACGCCGGTTTCCCGAGGCTGGTACAAGCAGCACATGACGGTTATTATGGTGAGCAATTTTAACAGCTTTTAATGCTGGAATACAGCGTCAGAGACGTATTTCAACGAGTGAATCCATCTTGAGTAAACGTTTATTGAAATCAGGGCTGATTGTCAGCTCGATGACACTCTTATCTCGCGTCTTGGGATTAGTGCGTGATGTGGTCATTGCCAACCTGATTGGTGCCGGTGCCGCTGCCGATGTTTTCCTGTTTGCTAACCGCATTCCAAATTTTTTACGCCGCTTATTTGCCGAGGGCGCGTTTTCACAAGCTTTCGTGCCGGTGCTGACTGAGTACCAAAAAGAGGGCGATCTTTCCAAGACACAAGAGTTTGTCGCTAAAGTCTCCGGTACGCTAGGTGGATTAATTACCCTCGTCACCGTACTGGCAATGGTCGGCTCGCCGGTTGTTGCGGCCCTGTTTGGTACAGGGTGGTTTATTGACTGGCTACAGGGCGGGCCAGATGCCGGTAAATATGAGTTAGCATCATTACTGCTGAAAATCACCTTTCCTTATCTGTGGTTTATTACGCTTGTTGCGCTCTCTGGTGCTGTCTTAAATACCCTTGGTCAGTTCGGGGTGGCGGCTTTTTCGCCGGTTTTACTGAATGTCGCCATGATTGGTGCGGCAATCTGGATTGCTCCGCATACCCAATATCCTGAAATTGGTCTGGCGATCGGTATTTTTCTGGGCGGTTTATTCCAGTTCTTATTTCAAATCCCTTATATGAAAAAGGCCGGTTTGCTGGTGAAGCCCAAGTGGGCATGGAATGATCCGGGGGTAAAAAAAATCCGTACCCTGATGATCCCTGCACTGTTTGGGGTGTCGGTCAGCCAGATTAACCTGCTGTTAGATACCTTTATTGCCAGTTTCTTGATGACCGGCTCTATCAGTTATCTCTACTACTCTGACCGTTTGTTGGAGTTTCCGCTCGGGTTATTCGGTATTGCGATTGCTACAGTCATTTTGCCAGCGCTGTCGCGCCGACATAACGAAAGCTCGGGTGAGCACTTTGCAAAAACCATGGATTGGGGCGTACGCATGATCTTTTTGCTCGGCGTTCCGGCGATGTGCGGTATTGCAGTGCTGGCTAAGCCGATGATGATGGTGCTCTTTATGCGCGGAGAGTTTACCTTTGCCGATGTTAATGCGGCTTCCCTTTCATTGCTGGCATTTAACTGTGGTTTGGTCAGCTTCATGCTGATTAAAGTCTTGGCGCCAGGCTATTATGCCCGTCAGGATACCAAAACTCCGGTCCGCTACGGCATCATTTCGATGGTCAGTAATATGGGCTTTAACCTGCTGGCGATCCCTTTTAGCTATGTTGGGCTGGCGATTGCCTCGGCGATGTCGGGTACGTTGAATGCGTGGCTGTTGTATCGCGGTTTATCTGCGGCCAATGTCTATAAATTTAGCCGTCAAAGCTGGTTGCTGATAGCAAAAGTGGTGATTGCCGGGCTGGGTATGGCTGCAACCTTGTTCTGGATCATGCCGGATATTGCTGTTTGGCAAGTGCAGCACAATATGTTACGTATGATGTGGTTAGCTGGCTTGATTGGTTTGGCTGCGGTGGTCTATGTGGTTTTGCTGCTGCTGCTGGGGGTGCGTCCGCGCCATTTACGTGCAGATACTGATATTGCCAACTAAGACAAATGCCTCGAATGCGGTATAATCGACAACTATTTTCTCTCTTTAATGGCAGAGCTGACAGGGTGATGTACCCATGGAGCTGATACGTGGTATCCAGAATATTAAACCTCAGCATCATGGCTGTGTGTTAACTATTGGTAACTTTGATGGCGTACACCTAGGTCATCAGGCAGTTTTGCAACAAGTAAAAGCCAAAGCGTTCGCACTGAATTTACCGTTAACGGTTATGGTGTTTGAACCTCAGCCGCAAGAGCTGTTTACACCGGAACTCGCACCCGCACGTTTAATGCGCTTGCGCGATAAATATGTGCACCTTGCCCGTGCTGGGGTTGATAGGTTGCTCTGTGTTAGCTTTAATCACCATTTTGCGCAAATGAGTGCTCACGCATTTATCCAGCACTTATTGGTGGATAAATTGGGTGTGGCTTTTTTAGGCGTGGGTGATGATTTTCGTTTTGGCGCGGCGCGTCAGGGTGATTATGCCATGCTGCAAGAGGCCGGTAGCCAGTACGGATTTGAAGTTGTTAATAGCCACAGCTATTGTGTGGGTGAACAGCGCGTTAGCAGTACCGCAATTCGTCAGGCTCTGCACCATGATGATTTGGCGCTGGCAGAGCGTCTGCTTGGTCGCCCTTACAGTATCAGTGGTCGTGTTTCACATGGGAAAAAACTCGGGAGAACCATTGGTTTTCCGACGGCGAATATCCCGTTAAAACGCCGTGTAGCACCGGTCAATGGTGTTTATGCAGTTGAAGTCCTTGGGCTGGGGGCGCAACCTCTGCCTGGTGTAGCAAATATTGGCACACGGCCAACGGTTGATGGCGTGCGTCAACAGCTTGAAGTCCATCTATTTGATGTTAATCTGAATCTTTACGGTCGTCAGCTCGAAGTGGTGCTGCGGGAAAAAATTCGCCCTGAGATGCGTTTTGCTTCATTTGACGCTCTGACTGCGCAGATTGCACAGGATGCGAATACCGCTCGCCGCTACTTCCAGCTGCCGATCGGGATCTAACTTTCTTTTTGCCGAAAATACGGAATCGAGAATCAATGAGTGACAATAAATACCCTTTGAACCTTCCGGATACAGGGTTTCCGATGCGTGGCGATTTAGCCAAACGCGAACCTGGTATGTTGCAGCGTTGGTATGACAACAATCTGTATGGTGCAATTCGTCAGGCGAAGAAGGGCAAAAAATCCTTCATCCTGCATGATGGCCCACCGTACGCTAACGGTAACATTCACATTGGTCACTCAGTAAACAAGATCCTTAAAGACATTATTATTAAGTCTAAAGGTCTGTCAGGTTTTGACTCGCCGTATATTCCGGGCTGGGATTGCCACGGCTTACCGATCGAGCTAAAAGTAGAACAACTGGTCGGTAAACCGGGTGAGAAAGTCACGGCAGCAGAGTTCCGTCAGGCATGCCGTGATTATGCTGTCGAGCAAGTTGCTGGCCAGAAAAAAGACTTTATGCGTTTAGGCGTGTTGGGCGACTGGGATCACCCTTACCTGACAATGGATTTTGCAACCGAAGCGAATATCATCCGCTCAATGGCAAAAATTGTCGGTAATGGACACCTGCACAAAGGCGCGAAGCCAGTACACTGGTGTACAGAGTGTCGTTCGGCACTGGCAGAAGCGGAAGTTGAGTATTACGACAAAACGTCACCGTCAATTGACGTACGTTTTCATGCCGTTGATGAAGCTGCGGTACTGGCAAAATTCGGCACGCAAGCAGGTAATGGCACCATCTCCGTGGTTATCTGGACAACCACCCCGTGGACACTGCCGGCCAACCGTGCTGTTGCACTCAATGCCGACCTTGAATATCAGCTGATTCAGGCGGGTGATGAGCGTCTGATTCTGGCTAGCGCTCTGGCGGAAAGCGTTCTACAGCGCGCCGGTATTACCGACTCAACTGTACTGGCTACCTGTGTTGGTGCAGATTTAGAGCTATTGCGCGTTAAGCACCCGTTCTATGATTTTGATGTGCCAATTATTTTAGGTGAGCACGTCACCACTGATGCTGGTACCGGTGCGGTACATACCGCCCCTGGGCATGGTCAGGAAGACTTCGTTGTCGGACAAAAATACCATCTGGAAGTGGCTAATCCGGTTGCGCCTGATGGTACGTATCTGCCAGAAACGCCGCTGTTTGCCGGTCAGTCAGTGTTTAAAGCCAATGATGCCGTGCTTGATGTTCTGCGTGAGCGTGGCGCATTGCTGCATTTTGAAAAGTTCCTGCACAGCTATCCACACTGCTGGCGTCATAAAACCCCGATCATTTTCCGTGCAACGCCACAGTGGTTTATCAGCATGGAACAAGCGGGTCTGCGTCAAAAGGCGCTGGGCGAAATTAAAGACGTTAAGTGGATCCCTGATTGGGGTCAGGCGCGCATTGAAACGATGGTGGCCAACCGTCCAGACTGGTGTATCTCACGTCAGCGTACGTGGGGCGTACCTTTGGCGCTGTTCGTACACAAAGATACCGAAGTGCTGCATCCACGCTCTGTTGAGCTGATGGAAGAGGTTGCTAAGCGCGTGGCGGAGAAAGGTATTCAGGCGTGGTGGGATCTTGACCCAAGTGAAATTTTGGGTGCAGATGCTGCCGATTACGTCAAAGTGCCAGATACCCTTGATGTCTGGTTTGACTCCGGCTCAACACATTCGTCTGTGGTTGATGCTCGCCCTGAGTTCAACGGCCATACACCGGATCTGTATCTGGAAGGATCGGATCAACACCGTGGCTGGTTCATGTCATCATTGATGATCTCCACTGCGATGAAAGGCACAGCGCCATACCGCGAAGTGCTGACCCACGGTTTTACCGTGGATGGTCAGGGCCGCAAAATGTCGAAATCCGTCGGCAACGTAGTTAGCCCACAAGATGTGATGAACAAACTCGGTGGTGATATTCTACGTCTGTGGGTAGCCTCTACAGATTATACCGCTGAAATGGCTGTGTCCGATGAGATCCTCAAGCGTTCTGCGGACGCGTACCGTCGTATCCGTAATACGGCCCGTTTCCTGCTAGCGAACCTGAACGGTTTTGATCCTAAGCTGCACAGCGTGCAACCAGAAGATATGGTCGTACTTGACCGTTGGGCAGTTGGCCGTGCGCAAGCGGCGCAAGCAGAGATCATGCAAGCGTATGAAGCGTATGATTTCCACATGGTGGTTCAGCGTCTCATGCAGTTCTGCTCGGTTGAGATGGGTTCATTCTATCTGGATATCATCAAAGATCGTCAGTACACCGCGAAGACCGACGGCATTGCCCGCCGTAGCTGTCAAACTGCGCTGTATCACATTGCCGAAGCATTAGTTCGCTGGATGGCGCCGATCATGTCATTTACTGCTGATGAGATCTGGAACTTTTTGCCAGGCGAGCGTTCTGAATTTGTGTTCACGGAAGAGTGGTATCAGGGTCTGTTCGGTTTAGCCGAAGGCGAAGAGATGAACGATGCTTACTGGGCTGAATTACTGAAAGTTCGCGGTGATGTGAATAAAGTGATTGAGCAAGCACGTAACGACAAGAAAGTCGGTGGTGCATTGGAAGCTGAAGTGACCTTGTACGCAGATGACGCGCTGAGCAACAAGCTGCTTGCCTTAAGTGATGAGCTGCGTTTTGTTCTGTTAACGTCAAAAGCGGTTGTTGCACCATTGAGTTCAGCGCCTGCTGATGCCGTGGCAACTGATAGCAAAGGGTTGGCCATTACACTGATCCGTTCAGCAAATGCAAAATGTCCGCGTTGCTGGCACTATGCTGCCGACATCGGTTCAGTTGCTGAACACCCGACACTGTGTGGTCGTTGTGTAACTAATATCGCCGGAAACGGTGAAACACGTAAGTTTGCTTAATGAGTAAACCACTATTGTCTACAGGGCTGCGCTGGCTATGGCTGGCCGCCCTGATTTTTGCAGTTGATATCGGCACTAAACTTTGGGTGATGGACAGTTTTACACTGTACGAATCTGTGAAAGTTTTGCCGTTTTTCAACCTCACTTATGTGCACAATCCGGGCGCTGCATTCAGCTTTTTAGCCGAACACAGTGGTTGGCAACGTTGGTTTTTTGCGGGCATTGCTTTATTGGTGACAGCCTCACTGATGGTGTGGATGTACAAAACACCAGCCGATCACCGGTTACCCAATTTCGCTTATGCGCTGATTATCGGCGGTGCGCTGGGGAATCTGTTTGACCGGTTAGTGCACGGCTATGTGATCGATTTTCTCGATTTTTATATCGGAACATCACACTGGCCAGCATTTAACATTGCCGATATTGCCATTTGTCTTGGTGCTGGGCTGGTGGTTTTAGACGGTTTTTTAGCGCCGTCAGAAAAGACCCAAGCGCATAAATCCTGACGATAGTCTCCGGTTTAACAGCGTCACTGCGTTACAATCAACAGGCTGGCAGTTGCCAGCCTGTTTTTTCATTGAAACTGAATGAAAAACACAATTGCCGACTTTTAAGCTTACAAAAAGGATATGTATGCTGACCCCGCACATTCAGGCTGACAGCCGCGTTCTGGTCCACTTTGATCTGCTGCTTAGTGATGGCAGTGCTGCTGACTCAACTCGCGTTGAGAATAAACCGGCTCTGTTTTGCTTTGGCGATCAAAGCCTCTCTCCTGCTCTTGAGGCTGAACTGCTTGGTTTATCGGTTGGCGATAAAAAGCGCTTTACCCTCACGCCTGAACAGGCATTTGGGTTGTCAAATCCGGATAACATGCATCACTTTGAACGAAGCCGTTTTGCGGCAGAGACTGAGCTGGAAACCGGTATGATCATGCTGTTTTCTCAGCCTGATGGCCAAGAGATCCCCGGTATTGTTCGGGCGATTGCCGGTGATTCGGTCACCATTGATTTTAACCACCCGCTGGCTGGGCAGGCTGTGACCTTTGATATTGAGATCATGGCGCTGGATCCTGAAAACGAGTAAGAGATAACATCATGCAGATTCTGTTAGCCAACCCCCGTGGTTTTTGTGCCGGCGTTGATCGCGCCATCAGTATTGTTGATCGTGCACTGGAATTGTATGGCGCACCGATTTATGTGCGGCATGAAGTGGTGCACAACCGTTACGTGGTTGAACAATTACGTAACCGTGGTGCGGTGTTTGTCGAAGAGCTGCATGAAGTTCCCGATGGCTGTATCGTGATTTTTTCAGCACATGGTGTATCACAAGCCGTGCGTGCTGAAGCCAAGTCACGTGAGCTAACCGTCTTTGACGCGACTTGCCCGTTAGTTACTAAAGTGCATATGGAAGTGGCACGGGCAAGCCGGAAAGGCGTTGAGGCAATATTAATCGGTCATGCCGGTCATCCAGAAGTAGAAGGCACGATGGGCCAATATAATAGTGCTCAGGGTGGCATGTATTTGGTGGAGTCTCCGGCTGATGTAGCAAAACTGGTGGTGAAAAATCCTCAGCAGCTCTGTTTTATGACACAAACAACCCTCTCAATTGATGATACCTCTGAGGTTATTGACGCACTGCGCCAGCGTTTTCCGGCGATTGAAGGGCCGCGTAAAGATGATATCTGCTATGCCACCACCAACCGCCAAGAGGCGGTGCGTGATCTGGCTGAGCAAGCGGATATCGTGCTGGTGGTAGGTTCAAAAAACTCCTCTAACTCCACCCGTTTAGCTGAATTGGCTAATCGCTCAGGAAAAGCAGCTTATTTGATTGATGGCGCAGAAGATATTAACGAGCAGTGGTTGCAAGGCGTCAACACTGTGGGCTTAACTGCAGGCGCTTCAGCGCCGGAAGTCTTGGTAAAAGCGGTGATTGATCGTTTGCAGCAACTCGGTGGTCTTGCCGTGATAGAGAGCCCAGGGCGCGAAGAAAATATTATTTTTGAAGTGCCTAAAGAGCTACGTGTTCAGCAAATTGATTAAATATCAACCGTGAACATACAGACGTAAACATGAACATAAAAAAGGGGAAGCGTAATGCTTCCTCTTTTTTTACAAATCAGTAATAGTGTTTTATCACAGACTCAAAACGCGTTAACGCGTGTAACCGCATTCAATTTAAAAAGGGATAACAATGATCAAAATTGCTGTAGCAGGGGCTGGGGGGCGTATGGGTCGCCAGCTGATTCAGGCCGTACAGTCAGCTCAAGGCGTAATGTTAGGCGCGGCCATTGAGCGCGCGGGTTCAAGTCTGGTTGGCACTGATGCCGGTGAATTGGCCGGTATTGGGCGATTAGATGTGAAAGTGAGTGACTCACTGGCTGCGGTGGCCGATGATTTTGATGTCTTAATTGATTTTACCGTACCGGCGGCCACCTTATCGCATTTGGCCTTTTGCCGTGCGCATCAGAAAAAAATGGTTATCGGCACGACCGGATTTGATGCCGCAGGTAAACAGGAGATCGCCGATGCTGCCCAGCAGATTGGTATTGTGTTTGCCTCGAACTTCAGTGTGGGCGTGAATGTGGTCTTCAAGTTGCTTGAAAAAGCCGCCACTATCATGGGCGATTACACTGATATTGAAATTATCGAAGCGCACCATCGGCATAAGATTGATGCTCCATCAGGCACTGCGCTCTCAATGGGCGAAGTGATTGCGCAGGCACTAGGCCGTGATCTTGATCAGTGTGCGGTGTATGCCCGTGAGGGGATTACAGGTGAGCGTGAAGCCGGTACTATCGGTTTTTCGACCGTGCGGGCAGGCGATATTGTCGGTGATCATACCGTAATGTTTGCCGATATTGGTGAGCGTGTTGAGATTTCACACAAAGCGTCTAGCCGTATGACATTTGCCAACGGTGCAGTGAAAGCTGCGCAGTGGGTGAATAACCAGTTACCTGCACAATATGATATGAAAGATGTTTTAGGCCTGCATGCGCTGTAACAGTGCTGATGTGATCGAGTCGGCCATTACACCTTTTTGTTGATATTTATCTTGTTAAAAAAAGCCTTAATGATAATAAATTCCGCATGATGACTGTTTTGTATGGTTTAGTGCGGTTTTTTTCGCTTATATCTCTCTTATTAATTTGTGTGATATTTATCATGCGGTTTTTTTATTGCGTAAATATTATCTTTGCCAGCAAACGGTTGTTTTTCGCTTTTTTGTTCTTGTTTTGGCTTCCCCAATGCGTTTAATCTTTTTTTGCTCTGTTTTAGTGCGTTTTTTTAATCATTTTTATAGACAGGTTATCACTCTATCTATAAAATTTGCGCAATTTGCCAAAAATCCATAACAGTTGATGTTAGGTAGCAAATCGTTCAGTATGATTTGAATGAAAATTCGGCAAAAGAGATTAAATATTCATGGAGGTTGTTTTGAGTAAGACGGCACTATTAGTTCTCGAAGACGGTACAGTCTTCAAAGGTACCGCCATTGGCGCAGAAGGGTCTGCCGTTGGGGAAGTTGTTTTTAATACCTCGATGACCGGATATCAAGAAATACTGACTGACCCCTCTTATTCCCGCCAAATTGTTACTCTCACTTATCCCCATATTGGTAATGTAGGTACTAACCCTGAAGATGAAGAGTCACCTCATGTACATGCTCAAGGCTTAGTGATTCGAGATTTACCGTTAGTTGCCAGTAATTTCCGCAGTACCGCCACCCTCTCTGAATATCTCAAACACCACAACGTTGTTGGCATCGCCGATATTGATACCCGTAAACTAACCCGTATTCTGCGTGAAAAAGGCGCTCAAAATGGCTGCATCATTGCCGGAGCAGAGCCTGATGCCCAGTTTGCGCTAGAAAAAGCCCGTGCTTTTGCTGGATTAAGTGGTCTGGATTTGGCCAAAGAGGTTACCACTGCAGAAACCTACAGTTGGACAC
>CAMTGL010000046.1 GCA_947071955.1 uncultured Plesiomonas sp. | reverse complement strand
GCTATACCGTTGATTTTTCAGCCGTTGGTTTACGTATTGTGCTTGGGCAGCCGCTGAATATAAAACGAAATCAGGTGCTATTGTTGCACTTTCCGGCATGGCAAGTTCTTGATAAACAGATCCCCCTGCACACCCTGCCGTATCGGGTGCTGTATATCAATGCCGAGCAAGATCAACTGGTACTCACGGCCATTGAGCCGCATGCCGAACACACCGGCGTGCAGTTTATCCAGCGGCTGATCTCTGCTAATTTGCATATTTTACAGGAGGATGCAGAGCAACAGACCCTGCCGGAGATCATCGATATTTTCCGCCAGATCACCGTTCCGCATCTGGCCAGCATACCGATTTTTGTGGTGCAAGACGGGCACAACTACCGGCCGACCGCTGTCGGTATGACTCCGGCAACCTACAACTTAAACCGCCGACTCGGACAGGGGCAGGCCAATACTCTGCTGTTGACTCTACTCGAAGAGTACTGGTCACAATTAGTCACCCGCCCGCTCAACGAGCCATTCCGCCCGTATCCTGCCGAGCACAAAATTTATCTGTCACTGCACCAAGAGAAGTGGCAATACCAACTACAGGATAAAAAGCTCGATACGGAATTTGAGGATAAAAATGCCCTGATAGCGTTTATCCGGAAAGCAATGCAACAGGGGGAGTTTATTGCACTGCGTTTTCAGCTAACCCGTTATAAACGCAATACATTGCACCCCAACTTACTGCGCGATTTCGAGCAACTTATCAGGGCCAATCTCAGTCAGGCAAAAATGCTCGAACAAGAATTATTGGCCCTGACCGCCATGATCGAGCTGACCGACTGCACCGAGGAGGTTCTACTGCGGCTCGAATCGGAACAGCGCCGGATAGCCATCGAAACCTTAACCGAAACGCTATAAGCTGCGCCCGATACTGGCCGATAAAATGCACAGCACCCCCAGCAAATCAGCATGGCGGATCACCACCTGAGCCTGTGCCTGTACGGTCGGCTTGGCATGAAATGCAATGCCCAATCCGGCCGCATGCAGCATTTTCAGATCATTAGCCCCATCACCAATACCGACCGTATTGGTCAGGGGGATCTGATACTGATCGGCCAGTTGGCGCAGCACCACAGCTTTACGCTCGGCATCTACAATCTCGCCTTCAACATCACCGGTTAGCAGATTGTCGCAGATACCCAGCACGTTAGCTTCAACATGACACAACCCCAACAGACGCTGTAAATGTTCGGCAAAATAGGTAAATCCCCCCGAAGCAATCGCCACCTGCCAGCCACAGGTTTGTAACTGCTGTACCAGTACCGTCAGCCCCGGCATCAGCGGCAAATTTGCCAAGACCTGATCAAGAATCTGACAGTCAGCGCCTTGCAATGTCGCCACCCGCTGACGCAGACTCTGGGCAAAATCAAGCTCACCACGCATTGCACGCTCAGTAACCTCAGCCACTTGCGGGCCAGTTCCGGCAAGTGTAGCTATCTCATCAATGCACTCAATCTGGATAGCGGTGGAATCCATATCCATCACCAATAAGCCCGGAGCACGCAGTGATGGCAACGCACTCAATGCGGCAGTATCCCACCCGAGTTTATCGGCAATATCTGCAGCAGACACTGAGTATTGACCAGCAAATTGCACCACTTGATAATCAGCCACATGCCATGCACCTTGCACAACTAACGGCATATCCAGTAGGCCCTGATAACGCACCAACGCGGCTTTATCTAAATTTTTACCATACAGCAGCCATCCGCCCTCTCCCAAGGTATAATCAAGCGGAATGGCCTCATGACCTTGCAGTAATAAAGGTAAACATGACCACTCAGAGAGACGTGAAGGTAATCGGGTAAAATCATTATCCTTAAGATTCATTCTAACGCTTCCTGCTCACGGTGAATTGCTGGTGTAAATTATCCTATTGAAAGGCATGCTGGCAACTGACAACCCCACAGAAAATAAACAGAAAAGAGACAAACAAGAGACGGGCAACAGACAAAAGGGATAACACCGAGCATCAGAAAAGATCATCTGGTCAACATACACTATCGCTGTCAGAGCATAAAAACTGATCTCCCCCTGATTTGGGGCTATTTTTGGTGCCGCGCGCGCTGCAACTGAGTTAATGGTAATGCCCATAATAAAGCGGATTAAATACCACCTGCGCACCTTGCTCATCGCGGCGGTGTGCCTGTCTATTTTTCTTTCCCTGCTACAAGCGGCCAGTATATTTGGCTTAAACGCACAAGCAGCGCGCTCAGATCAGGTCGATCAGCTCGCCCGTACACTGACGCGGCAGGTGGCTGTCGGGCTATTTCCATTACTGAAAATGGATGATGGCTCTGATCAGGTAGCACAACAGCTCGATAAGCTGACGCAGGAAGCACGGATCTTAGATGCCAGTGTTTACCGGATGGATGGTTCACTGATTGCACACTCGGGTGATAACGCCAGTGTCAGAGACAGGCTGGGGCTTGATGGTTCACAGCGGCGTGCCATGCTAAACCGCCAGATGGTAGAGATTATTGCGGAGAACAATACCCCGCTCGGGTTTTTGCGCCTGACCCTTGATACGCACGTGCAATCCACTGATGATCAGCTGATCGACAACACCACCGGCATGATCCGCTTAATGCTGCTCAGTGCACTGGTGATCGGTATTGCGATAACGCATGCACTGCTCAAAGACCGCAGCTTGATCAAGGATAGTTACCTGATAACAGGCCGAGCAAGTTCCGGTCAGCAAAGTGCTGCATCAGGTATTAATCCGCACTCTTCCACACCAAGTACACCGCAAAGCACGCTCTCTGGCAGTCACGACACGACTGTAGCAGAGAGTGACCTAAGTAACACACACGCCAAGCTTAAACAGCGCCGTCGCCGCCGAATGCCCAACCGAAAAACACACTACCGCCGTTAAGCACGAACAAAAGAAAAAGCGATGAATACTCATCGCTTTTTGTCTTTCAGCGTTATTGTTTAGCCTCTATTTGCGGTAATAACCTGATCGCCATACCGAAAACAGCGCATGGCTGCATCACGCAAATAGCACAACAATTACTCTTGGTCACCCAGCAGCACAGATTCAAGCGCGATTTCGATCATGTCGTTAAACGTCAACTGACGCTCTTCGGCTGATGTCTGCTCATGGGTACGGATGTGGTCAGAAACGGTGCAGATAGTCAGTGCTTTAGCACCAAACTCTGCCGCGACACCATAGATACCGGCCGCTTCCATCTCAACACCCAGAACACCGTATTTTTCCATCACATCAAACATGCTTGGATCTGGCGTGTAGAACAGGTCTGCCGAGAAGATGTTACCGACACGCACTTTAGTACCGCGCGCTTTTGCCGCATCAACCGCGTTACGCACCATATCAAAATCAGCGATTGCAGAGAAATCGTGATCTTTAAAGCGCATACGGTTCACTTTGGAATCAGTACAAGCACCCATACCGATAATCACTTCGCGCAGTTTCACATCCGTGCTCACCGCACCACATGAACCTACACGGATAATTTTCTTCACGCCGTATTCGGTAATCAGCTCTTTAGCATAAATAGAGCAGGATGGAATCCCCATACCATGACCCATTACCGAAACTTTGCGTCCTTTATAAGTGCCGGTAAAACCCAGCATGCTGCGCACGTTAGTGACTTCGACTGCATCTTGCAAAAAGGTCTCTGCGATGTATTTTGCACGTAGCGGATCGCCCGGCATCAAAACAACATCAGCAAATGCACCGTTTTCAGCATTAATATGCGGAGTAGCCATGGTTATCGATTCCTTTATCGGTTATTTCTGTTGATCACTAAGATCTAATCAACAGGATCAGTAAACATCAAAGATCGTACACGAATACAGAATAATCAGCTAATTATTGCCCGTTATCTGGCTCAATTAACTTATCCTGATAGAACATTGGCATACCAAAATCCATTGCCGATGTTCCAAAATAAGCGGCCAGCGTCTGCCCGATATCCGCAAAGGTTTTCCGGCGGCCCAATGAACCGGCGGTAATTTTCGGGCCATACACCAGCACCGGAATGTGCTCGCGCGTATGATCAGAGCCCGGCCATGTTGGATCACAACCGTGATCTGCGGTCAGGATCAAAATGTCATCTTCACCCACCAGTGAGAGCATTTCCGGTAAACGGCGATCAAACAGCTCCAATGCCGCAGCATAACCGGCAACATCACGGCGATGACCGTATGAAGAGTCAAAATCAACAAAGTTGGTGAACACAATGGTGTTATCACCGGCCAGTTTCATCTCTTCAAGCGTGGCATCAAACAGCGCATCAATACCGGTGGCTTTCACTTTTTTGGTGATACCCACGTGTGCGTAAATATCAGCAATCTTACCTACCGATACCACTTGCCCGTGTTTCTCTTCAACCAGTTTTTGCAGTACTGTGATTGCCGGAGGCTCAACGGCCAAATCTTTTCGGTTGCCAGTACGCTGAAATTCACCCGGTTTATTACCGAGGAATGGGCGCGCAATCACACGGCCAATATTGTAGCCTTCCAGCTCTTCACGCACGATTTTGCAAAGAGCGTACAGGTTATCTAACCCGTAGGTCTCTTCATGACAGGCAATTTGGAACACCGAATCAGCAGAGGTATAGAAAATCGGCTTGCCGGTTTTCATGTGCTCTTCGCCTAGCTCATCAAGAATTTGTGTACCCGAAGCGTGGCAATTTCCCAGATAACCGGGCAATTTAGCGCGGGTAACAATTTTCTCTAACAACTCAGCAGGAAAGCTGTTGTCATGATCAGAGAAATATCCCCAGTCAAACAACACAGGAACACCGGCAATTTCCCAGTGGCCTGATGGCGTATCTTTACCTGATGACAGTTCGGCCGCGTGGCCATAAGCCCCGATAATCTCAACATGCTCATCAAGCCCAACAGGGAATGTACCGGTTGACTCTTGTGCTGCTTTTCCCAGCCCTAAACGGCTAAGATTTGGCAACGTCAGCGGCCCTTTACGGCCATGATCAGCCTGACCATTGGCACAAGCCTGTGCAATATGGCCCAGTGTATCAGCACCCACATCACCAAATTTCACAGCATCTTCTGCTGCACCGATACCGAATGAGTCCAGCACCATTATAAAGGCACGTTTCATATATTCTGGCCTCTGTTTAGATAAGAGAGTCTACGCGAACGCGGCGATACACGGTCGGCATCGCTGCCGGTGCGTCGCGTTCAATATGGATTGCAGTCTGTACGGCCTGTGCCGCACTCTGCCAGTCTGATTCTGTTCGTGCATGGATCATTGCCAGCGGACGAGATGCGTCAACTGCATCGCCGAGGCGCAACACCTCGGTCAACCCGACGCTGTAATCGATCAGATCCGCTGCACTGCGGCGGCCACCACCCATACCTACCACTGCCATACCCAATGCGCGGGTATCCATCGCAGCGATAAAACCGTTATGTAAAGCATAAACCGGTTTGATAATGGAAGCCTGTGGTAAATAGGTATTGTAGCATTCGATAAAATCAATCGGTCCGCCAAGTTCGGCGATCATCCGGCCAAAGATTTCAGCCGCTTTTCCGTTATCCAGCACCGCATTCAGTTTTGACTGTGCCTCAGCATCATCAGCGGCTAAACCAGAAACCTGCAACATCTCTGAACACAGCGCCATTGTCACTGCATACAAACGAGGATTACGGTGACGGCCGGTCAAAAATTCAACCGCCTCGCGCACCTCTACTGCATTACCCGCACTCGAGGCCAGCACTTGGTTCATGTCAGTCAGCAGCGCAGTAGTTTTGCACCCAGCACCGTTAGCCACACCCACAATAGATTGCGCCAGCGCCTCGGAAGCCTCATACGTTGGCATAAATGCACCCGAGCCCACTTTAACATCCATCACTAAGGCATCTAAACCGGCAGCCAGTTTTTTCGATAAAATCGAGGCGGTAATCAGCGGAATCGAGTCAACTGTGGCGGTAATATCACGCGTGGCATAAAACCGCTTATCGGCCGGCGCAAGATCACCGGTCTGCCCAATAATTGCTACGCCAACGTCACGGGTTATCCGGCGAAAACGCGCATTATCAGGGTGAATGTCATAACCGGGAATCGCTTCGAGTTTATCGAGCGTTCCACCGGTATGCCCAAGCCCGCGCCCCGAGATCATCGGCACATACCCACCGCACGCGGCAATCATCGGGCCAAGCATAAGTGAAGTCACATCACCGACACCGCCGGTCGAATGCTTATCCACAATCGGGCCGTTAAGATGTAGATCAGCCCACTGCAACACCATGCCGGAATCACGCATCGCCATGGTAAGTGCCACCCGTTCATCCATGGTCATATCATTAAAATAGATAGCCATGGCCAGAGCAGCAATTTGCCCTTCTGTAATGCTGTTATTAGCAACACCCTGAATAAAAAAACGAATCTCCGCACTGCTCAGGGCAATGCCATCACGCTTTTTACGGATAATCTCTTGCGGTAAGAACATGACTCACTCCCCAAAATTGGTTACGGTGAATCAATATTGGCTATTGCTGGTTGCATCATGGCCCAGCGTATTGAGCAAGCTGGCCAACAGGCTAGATGCACCAAAACGAAAATGGCGCTTATCTGCCCAGCCCTCACCCAGAATATCCGCGGCCAACGCCAGATACTGCGCAGCCTCTTCAGCGGTGCGTACACCACCAGCAGGTTTAAAACCAACGCGATCAGCAACCTGCTTATCACGGATCACTTCCATCATAATGCGGGCAAATTCCAGCGTGGCATTGACAGGCACTTTACCGGTTGAGGTTTTAATAAAATCAGCACCGGCATCAATAGCAATTTCAGAAGCCTGACGGATCAGCGCATCTTCTTTTAGCTCACCGGTTTCAATAATCACTTTTAGCAGCACATGTGCGCCACAGGCATCTTTACATGCCTTCACCAGATCAAAGCCAACCTGTGCATTACCAGCCATCAGCGCGCGATATGGGAAAACCACATCCACTTCATCAGCACCGTATGCTACCGCGGCACGTGTTTCGGCCACCGCAATAGCAATATCATCATTACCGTGCGGGAAGTTAGTTACTGTGGCGATACTGATTTCCGGCGTACCTTGCTCGCGCAGGGTTTTACGGGCGATAGGAATAAAACGCGGATAAATACAGACCGCAGCCGTTTGACCGGCAGGGCTGTTAGCCTGCTGACACAGAGTAATGACTTTTTCATCGGTATCATTGTCATTTAACGTAGTCAGATCCATCAAGCTCAGTGCACGTAATGCAGACATTTTGTTCTCAGTCATATAACTCTCCAACTCTACAAATCACTCAACATTTTGGGTATCGAACTTTTTCGATCACTGCGAGCGTTGGCGAGCGGACTTGGTTCCCTGAAGACTTGCGCAGCATGCGGTATTCAACTTGATAAAGGAAAGTGAAATACCGCAGCACTGCATCAATTGATATCCCTTTCACCGCACCCACCTGATCATCCTTCAGGTGTTAGGTTCCAGCGGTTTGCACGTACTTACCCACCAATTTCACAACACTGCTAACAGGGTTGCAATGAGAAGAAATTATAACATGAGCCGATTCACAAAATATCGTTCCGTAATCGATTACGTCACGCCTATTTTTTCCAAAAAAAATAACGCCACCGGATAAACGGTGGCGTTATTTCACAAATCAACCCTGTATGGCCTGTCGTGAATACGCGATTCAATACAGGCAATCAGTACACTTACAGTGCCAAGAAGAAACCGGCAATAGTTGCACTCATCAGGTTTGACAGTGTACCAGCTACAACAGCCAGCAGACCTAAACGTGCGATATCGTGACGACGGCTTGGCGCCATGCTGCCTAATCCACCCAGCAAAATTGCCACGGAAGAGAGGTTAGCAAAGCCACACAGAGCAAACGAGATAATCGCTTTAGTCTGTACTGACAACACTTGCAGACCAGCAGCCGCCACTTCAGCATCAGGCTTTAAGTACGGAGCAAAGTTCAAGTAAGCCACAAATTCGTTCACGATCACTTTTTGACCGATGAATGAACCAGCAACTGTTGCTTCAGACCAAGGCACACCGATAACGAAAGCCAGTGGTGAGAACAGATAGCCCAGAATCAGTTCCAGTGATAGCTGCGGATAACCGAACCAGCCACCTACTCCGGCAAAAATACCGTTAATCAGCGCAATCAGACCGATAAAGGCCAGCAGCATCGCACCTACGTTCAGCGCCAGTTGCATGCCCGATGCAGCACCCGCTGCCGCCGCATCAATCACGTTGGCAGGCTTGTCTTCGCTGTTGGCAGTGTCAATTTCGTTTGTATCACGCTCTTGCTCAGTTTCCGGCACAATCAGCTTAGCAAACAGCAAACCACCCGGTGCTGCCATGAAAGATGCCGCAATCAGATACTCAAGCGGTACACCCATAGAGGCGTAACCGGCCAATACTGAACCTGCCACTGATGCCAGACCACCACACATCACAGCAAACAGCTCAGATTTGGTCATTGTGCTGATATACGGGCGAACCACCAGCGGAGCTTCGGTCTGGCCAACAAAGATATTTGCTGTTGCAGACAGGGACTCAGTACGTGATGTACCCAGTGCCTTTTGCAAGCCACCACCAAGGATCTTAATCACCCACTGCATGATGCCTAAGTAGTACAGTACGGCAATCAGTGAAGAGAAGAACACGATAACCGGCAGAACGCGCAGTGCAAAAACAAAACCGCCGCCGCCGAATACTTCAAACATCTTGTCAGATGTTAAACCACCGAACAGGAAGTTGATCCCCTCATTACCATAAGCAATCACATTTGCAACGGCTTCAGACATGCCCAGCAGAACGGCACGGCCGGCAGGAACATACAGAACAAACGCACCAATACAGACTTGGATAGCAAAAGCGCCACCGACTGTACGTAATTTAATGGCTTTACGGTTGCTGGAAAGCAGAACTGCGATTCCAATCAATACCGCCATACCGACGAGGCTCATAATCAATTGCATGGAAGGAGATCCCTATGGTCTGGACGCTGCAAATAATCGTATCGAAATACTTCAGGTGAATAAAAAGTGTAAACCACCTTGAAAACGGGGCACATTATACATACGGAAGGGGTATCTTTCTTTACTCTCATCACAAAAGTTATGGTGTTTGAGAAACAATTATCATAAACACTAGATCTCGATCACACTTAATCTTGCGCGTTCCAGTGCTGACGCGTGGTTAATCGCTTGCGTTCACTGTGATACCAAACAATTCCATGCTGTTTTTATACACAATTTCCGCTATCTCCTGCGGACTTTCTGAACGCAATGCACACAATGCGGTAAAAATATCAGCTAACCGTTCAGGACGATTAGGCTGCCCCTGCCAACCACACACCGGCATATAAGGTGCATCAGTCTCCAGCACTAAGGCCGATAACGGCAATGCCGCTATCGCTGCACGGGTTTTTCTCGCTCGTGGGTAAGTAATCACTCCGCCAACACCGATTGAGTAACCCAGCCGTATAAATGCCAGAGCCTGTTCACGCGAACCGGAGAATGCATGTAACACGCCAGTGCGCTCAACCGGATACTGACGCAGCTCACGCAGCAACAAATCATGGGTTTGTCGTGAATGCAAAATAACCGGCAATTCAAACTGATTCGCCAGCCGCAACTGCCGTCGTAAAAGCAGATACTGTGCATCCATATCCTGATTCAGCACCACCGCATCCAAACCAATCTCGCCCAACGCCACCACCTTGCGTGGCGTCGGCAACTCTGCCGCCGGCAGCGATTGTTCCTGTAATAACAGCTGCAACTGCGCCAATGCGGTATCAAGATAGGGTACCTGCGTATGCGGATGGATACCCAGCGCTGCATAAATATGCAAATAACTCGTCAGCGACAACACCGTAGAAAAATTGTCAGGCCCGGTACTCGGCACCAGTATATTACTGACACCCGCCGCCTGCGCAGATTGCCATGCCGCCGCCGTATCAACCGCGAAATGCGCGGCATCAAAGTGGCAATGTGTATCAAAAAAACGCGGACTATTATGTGGATACGCACTGTGTTGATGCGAACTATGCTGATTAAGCAAGGTAATGTTATTTATCATGATATTGCTCTCTACCATCGGCTGACCTGTTACCTTGCTGCGGGCCTCTATACTGAATCGATCATAACTGAATGAATCATACTGAATAGCTAACACTGATTTCAGTCATCACACAGAGTTAACTCAAACGCAACTGATCACTTTTTTTAACCACTTTTCTGATCCCTTTCACTTGGTGGTTTTCTCCACCTGCTTTACTCTGTCAACAGCCGATTTATATGACGAAAGGATCGCCTATCATGTCAATCATCAATAAAGTACGCTGCGCACTGACCATGGGTCAGGGCGTCGCGCTGCCCGAACACTCACCCAAAGAGCAGGATAACCCCGTTACCCTGTTCCACAAATGGTATAACGATGCCAAAGAAGCCGGTATTATTTTACCCGAATCAATGACACTGGCGACCGTAGATGCATCAGGCCAGCCCTCTGCACGCATCGTCCTAATGAAAGACTTCACCGAGCAGGGCATCACCTTTTACACCAACTATGACAGCCGCAAAGGCCATGAGCTCGAACAAAATCCGAAAGTTGCCTTGGTCTTTCACTGGAATATTCTGCAACGTCAGGTACGCATTGAAGGCACGGTCGAGCGCGTCAGTACCGAAACCTCTAATGCCTATTTTCACAGTCGGGCGCGCGGCAGCCAAATTGCTGCGTGGGCATCACACCAATCTCAGCCACTGACTAACCGTCAAGAGCTTGAAGCACGGGAAGCTGAGTTTGCCCAAAAATTTGCCAACGGTGAGATCCCGCTGCCACCTTACTGGGGCGGTTTTTTAGTTCGCCCGCATGCCATTGAATTATGGCAGGGTAAAGCCAGCCGCCTGCATGACCGTATCCGCTTTGAACAACATCAGGGGACATGGCAACCGCAGCGTCTTAACCCGTAAAAAACCAGCACTGTATCGTAGAAATCAGGCTCTGCTCTGTTGTTTTTCAATCAGAAAAGCAAAGAAAAGAGCCTCTTTTTTTGCAGGATACATACCCGCGTCCCAACCAAAACGCTTCACACGA
>CAMTGL010000045.1 GCA_947071955.1 uncultured Plesiomonas sp. | reverse complement strand
AAAAAAAATAAAAGAAAATAAATAACCCCTATAATATAAAAACGCAAAAGAGTATTTATAGGGATACAAAGACACACAGCAGAAAGATAAAATGCAAAACGCCGCATTACGCGGCGTTGATGGCAATAGGTCAGAAAACCTTATTTAGTGCCGAAAATTTTATCACCCGCATCACCCAGACCAGGAATAATATAGCCCTGCTCATTTAGACACTGATCGACTGATGCACAATACAGTTCAATATCTGGATGCGCTTTTTCCAGCGCAGCAATGCCTTCTGGTGCAGCAACCAATACCAGCACCTTAATGCTGTGACAACCGGCTTTTTTCAGCAGATCAATGGTTGCAATCATTGAACCACCGGTTGCCAGCATAGGGTCAACCACCAGTGCCAAACGCTCTTCAATATTAGAGACTAATTTTTGGAAGTAAGGGACAGGCTCTAACGTCTCTTCATCCCGATAGATACCAACAACACTGATACGGGCACTCGGCACGTGTTCTAACACACCATCCATCATCCCTAAACCGGCACGTAAAATGGGCACAACGGTAATCTTCTTACCTTTGATCTGCTCAACTTCTACTTTACCGCACCAACCATCAATGGTAACATTCTCGGTTTCCAGATCTGCCGTTGCTTCATACGTCAACAGACTGCCGACTTCAGATGCCAGTTCTCGGAAACGCTTAGTGCTGATCTCAGCTGCACGCATCAACCCCAGTTTGTGTTTCACCAGAGGATGTTTGACCTCAACAACTTTCATCGCCTTACTCCTTAACACCAGCCTGAAATAAAATCGACGGATTATACACCGAAAATGCCGCACTACGGTAGCAAACGCTGTCTAATTGCGCATAAGTTCACCACTTCCCGACTCTTTTTACATCTTGATAACTGTTTCGCTGGCTTTTTACGCAACACCTCGCAAACGATTGCCTTCACTGATAGAATAGCCGCGCCTAGTTTAAACCTTGGACTAAACCGCGAGGAATCCCCGTGAGCAACAAGACCTCCCTGAGCTACAAAGATGCTGGTGTAGATATTGATGCAGGTAACGCGTTAGTTGATCGGATCAAAGGTGTTGTCGGCCGAACCCGCCGACCTGAAGTTATGGGCGGATTGGGTGGTTTTGGGGCACTGTGTGCTATTCCCCAAAAATACCGCGAACCGATTCTGGTTTCAGGCACTGATGGTGTGGGTACAAAGCTGCGTTTGGCGATGGATCTTAAGCGCCACGACACTATCGGTATTGATCTGGTCGCCATGTGCGTTAATGATCTGATTGTTCAGGGTGCAGAGCCCCTGTTTTTCCTCGACTATTATGCAACCGGTAAACTGGATGTCGACACAGCCGCATCGGTAATCACCGGTATTGCAAAAGGCTGCGAACTTTCCGGCTGCGCACTGGTTGGCGGTGAAACCGCTGAAATGCCGGGGATGTATCACGGTGAAGATTACGATGTCGCCGGTTTTTGTGTCGGCGTTGTTGAAAAGTCTGAGATCCTTGATGGCAGCAAAGTGCAGCCGGGCGATGCCCTCATTGCGCTGGCTTCCAGTGGCCCGCACTCAAACGGTTATTCGTTAGTGCGTAAAATTTTGGCCGTTAGCGAACAAGACCCACTGACCACTGAGCTCGAGGGCAAACCGCTGGCCGATCACCTGCTTGAACCTACCCGTATTTACGTTCGTTCAGTATTACAGTTGATTGCACAAGCCAATCTGCATGCCGTTGCCCACCTGACCGGTGGTGGTTTCTGGGAAAATATCCCACGCGTTCTGCCAGAAAATACCAAAGCGGTGATCGATGAGAGTAGCTGGCAATGGCCGGCTATTTTCCACTGGTTACAAGAGAATGGTAATGTCTCTACGCACGAAATGTACCGCACATTTAACTGTGGTGTCGGCATTATTATTGCCCTTCCGCAGGCTGAAGTTGAAAATGCGCTAAAAATTCTGACATCAGCAGGTGAAAAAGCGTGGCAAATCGGTATTATCGAGACAGCAACTTCTCATGAACAACAAGTGGTTATCCGTTAATGCATTCGTCATCCAAAAATATCGTTGTTTTAGCTTCCGGCAATGGCTCTAACTTACAGGCTATTCTTGATGCCTGTGAGTCTGGCCGTATTCAGGGTCAAGTCACTGCAGTGATCAGCGATCGCGCTGATGCCTTCGCACTTGAACGCGCACAGTCAGCTAACATTCCGGCCGAAGTTCTGCGCCAGCGTGATTTTGCCGACCGTGACAGCTTTGATGCTGCACTGGCTGAAGCCGTTTCCCGCTATCAGCCAGATCTGGTGGTATTAGCTGGATTTATGCGTGTACTCAACAGTGCGTTTGTACAGCAGTTCAGCGGCAAGCTGCTGAATATTCACCCTTCGCTGTTGCCAAAATACCGCGGACTGAATACGCATCAACGCGCCATTGATGCAGGTGATACCGTGCACGGAGCCAGCATTCACTTTGTGACAGAGCAGCTCGATGGTGGCCCGATCATTCTGCAAGCACAAGTACCGATTTTTGAAGATGACACAGCTGCTGAGGTTGCTCAGCGGGTGCAGGAACAGGAACACCGCAGCTATCCGTTGGTGATTAACTGGTATCTTGATGGCCGTTTAAGCTATCAGGAAAACCAAGCTTGGATGGACGGTAAACCATTACCGGAACAGGGCTACGCAGCCGAATAAAAACGGCCACATACTCTGTATCCTCCTAAACCCGCTTCGGCGGGTTTAGTTTATTTTGCGGCCCCCAATAAAAAAGCGCCACTGCGGGCGCTTTTTTATCTTGGCGATACGGATAACTCACCGTATCAGCCATTGTTTTGGTGAACGATTATTCACCGATTTTATTTTGCTGACGAACATGAACATCCATTTGCGGATAAGGAATATTAATATTATTGGCATCAAGCGCTTTTTTAATATTCTCCATCAGATCAAAATAAACATTCCAGTAATCGGCATTTTTAACCCATGGGCGAACCACGAAATCTAATGACGATGCACCCATGGTCATCATACGAATTGTACAGCCTAAATCAGCTAAAATACGGTCATCAGCATTAACGACCGAAGCTAATACCTCTTTTACCTGATCAATATCGGCTTCATAACCTACGCTAATCAGTAAATCAACACGGCGATTCTCTTCCAAAGAGAAATTAATAATCTTACCGCTCATAATTGCCGCATTCGGAATAATGACCGTTTTCTTATCACCAGTACAAATAATGGTAGAGAAAATTTGCACGCTTTCAACAGTACCGGATACACCGCCCAGATCAACAAAATCACCGGCACGGAACGGGCGGAAGCCCACAATCAATACACCGGCAGCAAAGTTAGACAGTGAGCCTTGCAGCGCTAAACCTACCGCTAAACCTGCCGCACCAATAACCGCAATAACTGATGATGTCTCAACACCCAAGCGGCCGAGCGCAGCCATCAGGGTGAAAACAATAATGGCATAACGCACCAGTGAGCGCACAAAATGGCTGACTGCGCGATCCATACCTTTTTTCAGCATCAGTTTGTTGATGGTGTTTGACACAATACGTGCCACCAACCAGCCGAAAATAAAGATTAAAAATGCAGCGACAAGGTTAACGGCATACTGAATCAGTAACCCCTGATTATCAACAACCCAGTTACCGGCATGCTGAATAGTGTCTACCACATCAAGCGGATCGAGCGGATTTAAAGGTTCGGTCGGCTTCATTCTATTTCCTCTGTGTTGTCACTGTTTATCACAAAAATATTATTGTAATGCGCCCAATACAATGGCACGGCGTAAACCTATTTCATTCATGATGACATCAGAAAATGATAAAAACAGGTATTTTAAATAACCAGTGTAAGTCGCATTACGTATAAAAACAAAAATAACAAGCCGCACATAGTAAGCTAAACAGGCAATATTGCCAAATTCACTGGGCTGTTGAAGGAAGGAAAAGTAAACGGATATAACGCGATATGCAATAAGACAAATCAGAAAAATGAATATACCGTAAAATAAATTATGGTTATTTTTCCCACAACTACGCTGTATAAATAGGTTTTACTACTGAATTTACAGCCCCAAAATCAGCGCGAAAAGAAAAATATAAACAAAAAAAAGCCACTGAAAAACAGTGGCTTAATATTAAATATAATGAGGCAATAAATTACAGAACGTCAACCGCGTTCAGCTCTTTAAATGCTTTTTCCAAACGAGCAATCATAGTGCTTTGTGCAGCACGCAGCCATGCACGTGGATCATAGTACTTTTTGTTTGGCTTATCAGCGCCATCTGGGTTACCCAGTTGACCTTGCAGGTAAGCTTCGTTCGTTTTGTAGTAACCCAGAACACCTTCCCATGTTGCCCACTGGGTATCGGTATCGATGTTCATTTTCACTACGCCGTAGCTGATAGATTCAGAGATCTCTTCTGCCGTAGAACCTGAACCACCGTGGAATACGAAGTCTAGGCTTTTTGCTGGCAGACCGAATTTCTCAGATACGAATTTTTGAGAAGCATCCAGAATAGATGGAGTCAGCTTCACGTTACCCGGCTTGTATACACCGTGTACGTTACCGAAAGAGGCAGCGATAGTGAAACGTGGGCTGATTGCGCTCAGACGCTCGTAAGCGTAAGCCACATCTTCTGGTTGGGTGTACAGAGATGACTGATCCAGATGGCTGTTGTCTACGCCATCTTCTTCACCACCAGTGCAACCGAGTTCCAGTTCCAGAGTCATGTTCATTTTTGCCATGCGAGTCAGGTACTCGCAGCAAATGTCGATGTTCTCTTCCAGTGACTCTTCTGACAAATCCAGCATGTGAGAAGAGAACAGTGGCTTACCGGTTTGTGCGAAGTGCTTTTCACCCGCATCAAGCAGGCCATCGATCCATGGCAGCAGTTTTTTCGCTGCATGGTCAGTGTGCAGAATAACCGGCACACCGTAGGCTTCAGCAACAGCGTGAACGTGTTGCGCACCTGTGATTGCACCCAGAATCGCGGCTTGCTGGCCTTCAAGTTTCAGACCTTTACCCGCGAAGAACTGAGCACCACCGTTAGAGAACTGAACGATCACTGGCGCACGAACTTTCGCTGCAGCTTCCAGTACGGCGTTAACAGAGTCAGTACCTACTACGTTTACCGCAGGCAGAGCAAATTGGTTCGCTTTTGCAACTGCAAAAACTTTCTGTACGTCATCGCCAGTGATAACGCCTGGTTTTACGAAATCGAAAATTTTAGACATGTTCCTAGTCCTGTATCGTCAGCCGTGATTGAATCAATAAGACGTTTGTGCTGACTATTCATGATAATCAGCCACAAAGAGCGGGAGGCATTTGCCTCCCGTCGGTAATATTACGCTTTAGCGCGTGCTTCGAGCATAGCAACTGCTGGCAGTACTTTACCCTCAACGAACTCAAGGAAAGCGCCACCACCGGTAGAGATGTAAGAGACTTGATCAGCAATACCAAACTTGTCGATAGCTGCCAGTGTATCGCCACCACCTGCAATAGAGAATGCCGGAGACGCAGCGATTGCGCGTGCGATAACTTCCGTACCTTTTGCAAACTGGTCAAACTCAAACACACCCACTGGGCCGTTCCACAAAATGGTTTTCGCATTCATGATGATCTCAGCCAGCACTTCTGCAGAATCAGGGCCGATATCAAAGATCATGTCATCATCAGAAACATCGCTCACCGCTTTGATCGTGGCTGGAGTCGTTTCAGAGAACTCTTTACCCACAACAACATCTGTGGTTACTGGAATGTCACACTCGGCAGCCAGCTTCTTAGCTGTATCAAGCAAGTCAGCTTCACACAGGGATTTACCCACGTTGTGGCCTGCCGCAGCAATAAAGGTGTTAGCGATACCGCCACCGACAACCAGCTGATCAGCAATTTTAGACAGTGACTCAAGAACGGTCAGTTTGGTTGATACTTTTGAACCACCAACGATAGCGATCATCGGGCGAGCCGGCTCTTTCATGGCTTTGCCCAGTGCATCAAGCTCTGCTGACAGCAGTGGGCCTGAACAAGCGATAGGGGCAAATTTTGCTACGCCGTGGGTAGACGCTTGTGCGCGGTGCGCGGTACCAAAAGCATCCATCACAAAAACATCACACAGTGCTGCATATTTTTTTGACAGCGCTTCGTCGTCTTTCTTTTCGCCTTTGTTGAAGCGAACGTTTTCCAGAACCACCAGCTCACCGGCAGCAACATCAACGCCATCAAGATAGTCTTTTGCCAGACGCACTGGTGCATCCAGTACATCTTTCAAATAGTTTACAACAGGCAGTAAAGAGAACTCTTCGTTGTACTCACCTTCAGTCGGACGACCTAAGTGAGACGTGACCATCACAGATGCGCCTTGTTTCAGGGCCAGTTCGATGGTCGGGAGAGAAGCACGGATACGTGCATCAGAGGTTACTTTGCCCTCTTTTACAGGTACGTTCAGGTCAGCACGGATCAGTACACGTTTTCCAGCCAGTTCCAGATCAGTCATGTTAATAACAGACATGGTGAGTCCTCTTTTTAATTCCATGAAGATTTTAAATGCAGACGGTAAAAGTCATCATAGTGCCAAACACTGTGGCTATTTTGCCGATATCTACACGTTAACAATCAGTATCGTTTACAACCCTATCTCTGCCATAACGCGTGTGGTATCCAACATTCGGTTGGCAAACCCCCACTCGTTATCGCACCAGACCAGCGTTTTTACCAACCGCTGCCCACTGACACGGGTTTGTGTTCCATCCACAATCGCGCTATGGCTATCGTGATTAAAATCAATCGAAACTAAAGGTGCTTCAGTATAGTCAACTATATCATGTAATGCGGTTTGCGCCGCCCGTTGCAGGGCTTGGTTTACGTTGCAAACTTTCACATCCGTGCTCAATGTCACACTTAAATCCATCGCGGTGACATTTATTGTGGGCACTCGCACAGCGATAGCTTCAAATCTGTCGGAAAATTTCGGAAAAATCCGTTCAATGCCTTTTGCCAGTTTGGTATCTACCGGAATAATTGACTGGCTTGCCGCACGTGCCCGACGTAAATCAGTATGGTAGGCATCAATCACCGGTTGATCATGCATGGCCGAGTGAATCGTGGTGATCGTGCCAGAATCAATACCAAACGCATCATCTAACACCTTGATAATCGGTACGATGCAGTTGGTGGTACAAGAGCCATTCGAGACTATCTTATCGCTGGCACGTAACTGGGTATGATTCACACCATAAATAACGGTGGCATCAATATCATTATCAGCCGGATGCGAAAAAAGCACTTTCTTCGCCCCTGCTTGTAAATGCAGCTCACCGTCAGCCCTGCTGCCAAACTTTCCGGTACAATCAAGCACGATATCAACGTTTAATTGCGCCCACGGTAACTGCGCTAACTCACGGATATGTAATAGCTGAATCGTATCACCTTCTATCGATAATGTCTCTTCCTCTGCGTGCACACAGCAAGAAAAACGCCCGTGTGTGGAGTCATATTGCAGTAAATGTGCAATGCCAACCGGATCGGCTAATTCATTGATTGCCACAATGTGAATCTGCTCACGCTTACCGCTTTCATACAAGGCTCGAACAATACTGCGACCAATACGGCCAAAACCATTAATTGCTACCCGAATTGCCATGCGGTGTTCCTTAAAGGTGGTTTTCCCTAAATATATTCTCTAAACAAAAAAAGCTGCCTAAGGCAGCTCTTTGTTGAAAATAGGGATGAGAAATACAGGATAAAGCTCACCGCCATGCAAGGCGATAACGGCAAGCTTTTGTCATTAACATCACGTTAATTACAGGATCTCTTTCGCTTTTGCGACCACATTTTCTACAGTGAAACCAAACTCTTTAAACAGCAGTTCAGCCGGTGCTGACTCACCGAAGGTAGTCATACCAACAATACGACCACCAAAACCAACATACTTGTACCAGAAATCGGCGATGCCAGCTTCAACAGCAACACGAGCAGTTACCGCCGCTGGCAGAACAGATTCACGGTAAGCAGTATCTTGCTTATCAAACACATCGGTTGCCGGCATTGAAACAACACGTACCTGACGGCCTTCAGCAGTCAGTTGCTCAGCCGCTTGCATGGCCAACTCAACTTCTGAACCGGTTGCAATGAAGATAAGCTCCGGCGTGCCAGTACAATCTTTGAGTACATAACCACCGCGAGCAACATCAGCCAGTTGCGTTGCGTTACGATCCATCTGCGCCAGATTTTGACGAGAGAAGATCAGTGCTGATGGGCCATCTTGACGCTCAATGGCATATTTCCACGCGACTGCAGATTCAACCTGATCACACGGACGCCATGTGCTCATGTTTGGCGTCAGACGCAAAGAAGCAATTTGCTCAACCGGTTGGTGAGTCGGGCCATCTTCACCCAGACCAATAGAGTCATGGGTATAGACAAAAATAGCGCGTTGCTTCATCAGCGCTGCCATACGCAGGGCGTTACGGGCATATTCCATAAACATCAGGAAAGTTGCACCGTAAGGAATGAAACCACCGTGTAGCGCAATACCGTTCATAATGGCTGACATACCGAACTCACGCACACCGTAGTGAATGTAGTTACCGGCCATATCGTTACCGCTAAGCGATTTAGAACCAGACCACATGGTCAGGTTAGACGGCGCTAAGTCAGCAGAACCACCCATGAACTCTGGTAGCAATTTACCGAATGCTTCGAGTGTATTTTGTGATGCTTTACGGCTGGCAATTTTCGCCGGATTCGCTTGCAGGTGCTCAATGAACTGTGTAGATGCTTCAGCCCAATTAGCTGGCAGTTCGCCTTTAATTACGCGACGATCAAACTCAGCGGCCAGTTCAGGGAATGCGGCGCGGTACGCGGCAAATTGCGCATCCCACTGCTGCTCTTTGGCTGTGCCTTGCTCTTTGGCATCCCACTGCGCATAAATATCCGTTGGGATAACAAACGGCTCTTCTTTCCAGCCCAAGAACTCACGTGCTGCGGCAATTTCTTTGTCACCCAATGGTGAACCGTGGCAATCGTGCGAACCGGATTTGTTTGGTGAGCCAAAACCAATGATAGTTTTGCAGATGATCAGTGATGGCTTATCCGTCACCGCACGCGCTTCTTCAACCGCCGCTTTAATGGCCGTTGCATTGTGGCCATCAACACCACGAATAACATGCCAGCCATATGCTTCAAAACGCATACCGGTATCATCAGTGAACCAACCTTCTACATGACCATCGATAGAGATACCGTTGTCATCATAGAACGCAACCAGTTTACCCAGACCCAGTGTACCGGCCAGTGAACAAGCTTCGTGTGAAATGCCTTCCATCATGCAGCCATCACCCAAGAAACAGTAGGTGAAGTGGTCAACAATGTCGTGGCCTGGGCGGTTAAACTGTGCCGCCAGCGCTTTTTCTGCCATTGCCATACCCACCGCATTGGTAATGCCCTGACCTAACGGGCCAGTGGTGGTCTCAATACCCGGAGCATAGCCATATTCAGGATGACCTGGGGTACGTGAATGCAGTTGACGGAACTGCTTCAAATCATCAATAGAAAGATCGTAACCGCTCAGGTGCAGCAAGCTGTAAATCAGCATTGAACCATGACCGTTAGAGAGGATAAAACGGTCGCGATCAGCCCATGCAGGGTTGGTCGGGTTGTGCTTTAAAAAATCACGCCACAGAACTTCGGCAATGTCGGCCATTCCCATAGGAGCGCCGGGGTGACCCGAGTTGGCTTTTTGTACGGCATCCATACTCAGTACACGGATGGCATTAGCAAGTTCTTTGCGAGAAGGCATTTTCTACTCCTGAAAATTAGCAGGGCGGAAGGACAAAACACGAAATAGGGAATCATTTTCTCAGAGTCGCCATTAAAACGGCAAGTGCAGACCCAATAACGTGCCAGTGATCACGTTTTTATATTATAAATGCACCGTTACCGACATAAAAACAAGCGTCAGATCGATTCAGCCAATAGTAATGAGTACCAATGGTAGCAGCAATGACTTCAACAGATGACAGCTATTACCGGTAAAAATACTCAGTAACACCAATCTGAAAACCGGTTCGGTTAAAAAGAAAACAGTAGCAGTAAGGGAAAAAAAGAAAGAGAAAAGCCCAATTAGCAGGATAAAACACTGTACCGGATAACCCAATCAGGACAACCCAATAAAACGAAACTCCACGAGGCTGAACGTAACATGATAGAACTCGGCACGCTAAAACTCAGCGGTGCAGATAACAAAAAACCCGCCGTTGCGGGTTTTTTGTGGCATTTAGATTGCGCGTGAAAAAGCTTCAATCCACTCGCGAGCGGTGAGCTCAGGTTCAGGATGGGAGGTAGCATCCAACTCTAGACGCTCCTGTATCCGCTGTGCGCCCTGCTCATGCAGCAGTGTATCAAATTGCTTACCTGCACCGCAGAAGGTTTCATAGCTGCTATCACCAAGAGCTATCACGCCATACCGCAATTTAGGTTGCCACAATCCGGTATCTTGCATAGCGAGGTATAACGGGGCAATTGTATCGGGCAAATCTCCTTGCCCAGTGGTTGAGGTGACCACCAACACCACGGCTTCCAAGTATTGTTGCCAGTCTTCGAGCGACCCTTCTTCATAGATGTTCGCATCGTGTCCGGCTACACGTAAAATCCGTTCGGCTTCATCGGCAACCAGCTGCGCGTTTCCATACACAGTTCCGACAAAAATCCCCACCCTGGCCATGCAGTTTCCTTTTGTTAGGTATTTCAACCATCCTGCCGTGTTGCGGGGTGTTGTGCAAGTCGATTACGTCACAGGATCTTACACAGACCAGTCAAATTGTTGCATCAAGTGTTGCCATGTTTCATCCCACGGCGCTGTGATGTGCAATGGCTCACCCGTTACAGGGTGATTGAGCATCAATTCACTAGCATGCAGCATCAAACGGCCAGCACCAAAATTGGCTTTCAGGGCGCGGTTTTGCTTTAAATCGCCGTGGCTTGAATCGCCCATTATCGGATGACGCAAATGGGCCATATGGCGGCGCAACTGATGCTTTCGGCCGGTTTCAGGTTTTAGCTCAACCAAACTGTAACGCGTGGTTTCATAGCGCCCTGCCGGATACGGTGTTTCTACTTTAGCCAGCGCACGGTAATGC